>CABQMC010000013.1 GCA_902465115.1 uncultured Collinsella sp. | reverse complement strand
CACGCACTCCCCTGCCTACGTATCGACCCACAAAAAAGTTGCGGTGGAATACGGAGTAGGTGAGGCTTTTAACAGCCGAAACAGTCCGTATTTCACCGCAACTGATGGGCGGGGTGGAATTGAGGGCTCAGATAGTCAGTCATGCCCTCATCCGCCGCTCCCTCACCTACAGCGCGCCGTCCAGCATAAGGTTCACCTTGAGCACGTTGACCGTGGGCTCGCCGAACACGCCGAGGAAACGACCCTTGGTGCACGCGGCGATGATGTCGCACACCTCGTCCTCACTTTTGCCCGTGGCTTTGGCAAGGCGCGGGACCTGGTACTCGGCGGCATCCGGAGATATCTCCGGGTCGAGGCCGGACCCCGAACACGTCACCAGGTCGACGGGCACAGCGTCCATATCGGCATCGGGATTGGCGGCGCGGATCTTCTTCACGCGCGCATCTATCAGCTGCCGATACTCCTCACTCGCCGGGGACTGGTTGGACGGGGCACCATACGCCATGAGCTCGCCGTCTTCGCCTTCGACAATTGACACGTTCTGGATGCGGCCCCACATGTGGTCCTCATCCTCAAAGTTCTGGCCGATCAGCTCGGAGCCCACGATCTTGTCGTCGACCTTGATGAGCGAACCGTTCGCCTGATACGGGAACGCAACCTGGGCGATGCCGGTCACGACGAGCGTATAGCCCAGACCGCAGACAACGGTAAACAGCGCGAACACGCCAAGTGCGCGCGATGCGATACCTTTGAACATACAAACCTCCGTCTACATCATGCCAATGCCGAACAAGGCCAGCAGCATGTCGATAATCTTGATGAATACGAACGGTGCCACGATACCGCCCAGACCCCACACCAGCAGGTTGTGGGTCAGCAGCTGGCCGGATGAAAGCTCGCGGTACTTCACGCCTTTCAGGGCGGCAGGAATCAGCGCGACGATGACCAGCGCGTTGTAGATAATGGCGGACAGCACGGCAGTCAACGGGCTGGTGAGCCCCAGGATGTTGAGGGCGTCCAACCCGGGGTAGATCGGCGAGAACAGGGCCGGGATGATAGCGAAGTACTTCGCCATGTCGTTGGCGACCGAGAAGGTCGTAAGCGAACCGCGGGTCATGAGCAGCTGCTTGCCGATACGCACGACCTCGATGAGCTTGGTGGGGCTGGAGTCGAGGTCGACCATGTTGCCGGCCTCCTTGGCAGCCTGGGTGCCCGTGTTCATGGCCACGGCGACATCCGCCTGCGCCAGCGCCGGCGCGTCGTTGGTGCCGTCGCCGGTCATGGCGACCAGGTGGCCCTCACGCTGGAACTCGCGGATCTTCTCGAGCTTGCCCTCAGGGGTGGCCTCGGCCAGGAAGTCGTCAACGCCGGCCTCGGCGGCGATTGCCGCGGCGGTGAGTGGGTTGTCGCCCGTCACCATGATGGTCTTGATGCCCATCTTGCGCAGGTCGGCGAACTTCTCCTTAACGCCGGACTTGATGATGTCCTTGAGGTACACAACGCCCAGCACGCGGCAGTTCTTGGTCACGACCAGCGGGGTGCCGCCGGCCTTGGCGATGCGCTCGACGGCCTCGTCGCACTCCTGGGAGAACACGCCGCCGGCTGCCTCCACATAGGTGCGCACGGAATCGGCAGCGCCCTTGCGGATCTCATTGCCCTCGTAGTTCACACCGGACATGCGGGTCGCCGCGGTGAAGGGGATGAACTCCATACCCTTATCCTCGAGTGTGCGGCCGCGCAGACCGAACTGCTCCTTGGCGAGCACGACGATGGAACGGCCTTCGGGGGTCTCGTCGGCCAGCGAGGAAAGCTGGGCGGCATCGGCCAGCTCCGCGGGATCGATGCCGTCGACCGGGATGAACTCGGCGGCTTGGCGGTTACCCAGGGTGATGGTGCCGGTCTTGTCGAGCATGAGGATGTCGACGTCGCCGGCGGCCTCGATGGCGCGGCCGGACATGGCCAGCACGTTGGCCTCGTTCAGACGGCTCATGCCGGCGATGCCGATGGCGGAAAGAAGGGCGCCGATGGTAGTAGGAGCCAGGCACACGAGCAGCGCCACGAGCGTGGTCACGGCCGTGGGGTTGTCCATGTCGTTAAGACCGACCGAGAAGCAGGAGTAACAATACAGGGCCAGCGTGACCAGGATAAAGACGATGGAGAGGGCCACCAGGAAGATCTCCAGAGCGATCTCGTTAGGGGTCTTCTTGCGCGCGGCACCCTCGACCATCGCGATCATCTTGTCCAGGAAGCTCTGGCCGGGCTCACTGGAGATCTTGACGATGATCCAGTCGGACAGCACCGTGGTACCGCCGGTAACGGCAGAGCGGTCGCCGCCGGCCTCGCGGACCACGGGGGCGGACTCGCCGGTGATGGCGGACTCGTCAACGGAAGCAGCGCCCTCGATGACGTCGCCGTCGCCGGGAATCTGCTCGCCGGCGCGTACGATCACCAGGTCGCCGCGCGTGAGCTCGGTGCCGGGAACGACGGTGAAGTGCTCCTTGTCCTCAACGGACTCGATGCGATGGGCCTCGACATCCTTCTTGGCCGCACGCAGGGAATCGG
The DNA here is from genome assembly GCA_902465115.1 of uncultured Collinsella sp. Taxonomy (GTDB): domain Bacteria; phylum Actinomycetota; class Coriobacteriia; order Coriobacteriales; family Coriobacteriaceae; genus Collinsella. Next base: position 14,103 of record CABQMC010000013.1, on the reverse strand, counting down.
CCTGGGCTTTACCGCGGCCCTCGGCAAGCGCCTCGGCGAAGTTCGAGAACAGGTCGGTAAGCCACAGGATGACCGCGATGGCGACCACATAGTAGGTGGGCACACCCGCGTCCTGCACACCGAAAATGGAAGCGACGGCCAGGACGGAGGTCATGACGGCGGAAAGCCACACCAGGAACATGACCGGGTTTTGAATCTGGACGCGAGGATCCAGCTTGGCAAACGAGTCGCGGACCGCGCGGCCCATCATGTCTTTTTGCATAGTCATAAATCTGCGCCCTCCTTTACGCAATCATCTGGAAGAACTCGGCAACGGGGCCAAGCGCCAGGGCCGGGAAGAAGCTCAGGGCACCGATCAGCAGAACGATGAACACGAGCAGGAATACGAACATGCCGTTGGTGGTAGACAGGGTACCGGCGCTCTCGGCGACCTTGCCCTTCTTGGCCAGCGAGCCGGCGATAGCCAGCGTACCGATGATAGGCATGAAGCGGGCGAACAGCATCTCGAAGCCGAGCATGACGTTGATCCAGGGAATGTTGCAGTTCATGCCTGCAAACGCCGAGCCGTTGTTGCCGCCGCATGAGGTGAAGGCATACAGCGCCTCGGAGAAGCCGTGCGCGCCACCATTGTTGAGCTGGTCGGCAAGACCGGGCACCATGCAGGCGATGGCCGAGCACACCAGAATGGCAAACGGAGTTGCCAAGCACAGGACAACTGCCCAGCGCATCTCGCCCGGCTCGATCTTCTTGCCCAGGAACTCAGGCGTGCGTCCGACCATGAGGCCGGCGATGAACACTGTGAGGATGGCGAAGCCGATCATGCCGTACAGGCCGCAGCCCACGCCGCCGAAGACGACCTCGCCCAGAGCAATCTGGAGCATCTGGACAAAACCGCCCAGCGGGGTGTAGGAGTCGTGCATGGAGTTAACCGAGCCGTTGGAAGCAGCCGTCGTGAAAGCGGACCAGGTAGAAGAGGAGGCGATACCGAAACGGCTCTCCTTGCCCTCCATGTTGCCGCCGGCCTGGCCGTCGGTCATCTCGATATTGACCGCTCCGCCATCGGCCAGCTGCGGGGTGCCCGCATGCTCGTTGACGGCAATGATGCCGGTGAAGATCACCAGCAGGATGAACATAGCGGCAAAGATGGCCTTGCCCTGCTTGGTGTTCTTGACGCCGATACCGAAGGTGAAGCAACAGGCGGCCGGGATCAGCAGCAGGCTGGTCATCTCGATGATGTTGGTGAAGGCACTGGGGTTCTCATACGGATGGGCGGAGTTCACGCCGAAGAAGCCGCCGCCGTTGGTGCCGGACTGCTTGATGGCGACCTGAGGAGCCGCGGGACCCTGGGGCAGGAACTGCTCGGTGACCACGCGCGCGCCCTCGACAACCTTGCCGTCGACCTTGACCGTGTCGCCCTCAATCTGGGCGCCGTCGATGACGCTCCAGCCGCCGTCTGCATTAGGCTGGACAGCAACGGGCTCTACGAGCTCAGCCTTCTGAGCCGGTTGGAAGTTGGAGATGACGCCACCGGCAGCCAGGCAGATGCCGAACACGAGGTTCAGCGGGATGAGCACATACAGGACGGTGCGGGTGAGGTCGACCCAGAAGGAACCCAGACCCTGCTCCTTGACCTGACGGAAGCCGCGGATCAGCGCGAACATGACCGCGATACCGGTGCCAGCGGAAACGAAGTTCTGCACAGTGAGACCCATGAACTGCACAAAGTAGGACAGGGTGGTCTCACCGGAATAGGATTGCCAGTTGGTGTTGGTTATGAAGGAAGCAGCCGTATTGAACGACAGGTCCCATGACACACCCGGCAGGTGCTGAGGATTGCCCGGCAAGAAGGACTGAAGCGCCTGGAGTGCCACAAGAGCCACGAGGCCGATCCCCGAAAAGACCAGCACGCTTGCCAGATAGCGCCTACACCCCATCTGCTCTGCCGCGTCGATGCGAAGCAGACGATAGACGCCACGCTCCACAGGAGCAATCACAGGCGACAGGAACGTATGCTCACCATCCATGATATGGGCCATGAACCGACCGAGCGGAACGGCCAGGACGACGAGCACGGCAAAGTACAAGATGTACTGAATCGTAGCCTCCATAGTTTACGAATCACTCCTCATCAGAATGTAGATGTAATAGATAAAGAGTCCAATGCAGACGACTCCGATGATGGGAATGAGGATGTCCATTTACCGCCCCTTTCACGCGCGGTCCGATGTCTCGGACGCCTGCTCTCGCAAGCGTCTGGGGACAGTAAACGCTTCTAGGGATTAAAGAGGCGTGAGGGCCGGGGCTCACGTCCTTAAGATGCCGTAAAGATGCAGGTAGAAAGCACTATTGCGGCTGCAGTGCGCCTATACTCGACCTCGCGAGCATACAGTGGCGTCCTCACCGCGTATGCACGCATGGACAACGCTTCAGAAAGGCTACGCTATGCAGCGCGACGCATCGGACACTCGCGTCAATCCAGACCTCATCCTCAAGGCAATTGAGAAAGACGAGGTCGCCGATGACGCTCGAACCAGCCGGGGACACCTCAAGATTTTCTTTGGCTACGCTGCTGGCGCAGGCAAAACCTATGCGATGCTTCAAGCCGCCCACGCCGCCAAGCGGCGAGGTGTCGACGTCGTCGCGGGATACATCGAGCCGCACGAACGTCCGGCAACTGCCCGTCTTGCACAAGGTCTTGAGAACGTGCCCTGTAAACTCATCGAGCACAACGGCATTGCGCTCAGCGAGTTCGATCTAGATGCGGCTATCGAACGCGCCCCTCAGCTCATCCTTGTCGACGAGCTCGCCCATACGAATGCGCCGGGATCTCGCCACGACAAACGCTATCGAGACGTCGAGGAACTTCTACATGCGGGCATCGACGTCTATACGACCGTGAACGTTCAGCATATCGAGAGCCTAAACGACATGGTTGCATCCATCACCGGCGTTGTCGTGAGCGAACGAATCCCCGACCGTATCTTCGATGATGCCGACCAGGTCGAGCTCGTCGACATAGAGCCCGAAGACCTACTTGAGCGCCTTCGCGCCGGCCTCGTCTACCGTCCCGCACAAGCCGCCCGAGCGCAACAACATTTTTTTACCGTCGAGAACCTCACCGCACTCCGAGAAATCGCGCTGCGCCGCTGCGCCGATCGCACCGGCCACCTCACAGACGCCGCACGCGTACTGGGAAACCGTGACTACTACACCAGGGAACGTATCCTAGTCTGTGTCTCCCCGGCGCCGACCAATCCTCGCATCGTCCGTGCCGCCGCGCGCATGGCGAAAGCGTTTCGCAGCGAGCTCGTCGCCCTGTTCGTAGAGAGCCCGCACACGCAAGCCATGAGCGATAATGAGCGCACCAAGCTTGCAGCCAATATCGCCCTAGCCGAGCAGCTCGGAGCACATATGGAAACCGTCTATGGCGACGACATCGCGTTTCAGATCTCCGAGTTCGCGCGCCTGTCGGGTATTTCGAAGATCGTCATGGGGCGCACGGGCGAGCGCAGCAGCGTCCGTCAGGCCCTCTTTGGCCGCAAATCTCTCGTAGAACAGCTCATAACATTCGCCCCGAACCTCGACATTTACATCATTCCAGACCAGTCGACTCCGCCCTCCCGGCCCAAAGGACGCCGCCGTGCACTCGCCCCGCAGCCGCCCAGCAGCCGAAACGTGCTTCGCACGCTGGCCCTCTCTCTTGTCGCCACGGCGATCGGCACGGCTTTCCGCCATCTGGGATTTGCCGATTCCAGCATCATATCCCTCTATATCCTCACGGCCCTGCTGACCGCCGTCACCACGACGGGGCGTATCTGCACGATCGTATCGAGCGTGCTCTCTGTAATGCTTTACAACTTCTGCTTTGTCACGCCTCTGTTTTCGCTCGCCAGCTACGACCGAAGCTATCTGGTCACGTTCGGCATCATGTTCGCCACCGCTATGGTCGCCGGCGAGTTAACTGCGCGCATCGCCGACAACGCCCGTACATCCGCCGAGAACGCATTCAAAACGCGCGTACTCCTCGAAACGAACCAGCTCTTGCAGCAAGCCCATAGCGCGGAGGAGTGCGCCCGCGTCGCCATGAACCAACTCGTCAAACTGCTAAAACTCAACGTGGTCTTCTACCCCGCCGAACACGGCACGCTCGGCAAGGCGCTCTATGAGTCCGCTGGCACCGAAAACCGATCCGCGTCGCTGCTCACCGACTACGAGCGCGCCGTTGCAACCTGGACCTACACCAACAACAAGCGCGCGGGCGCAAGCACGCGGACCCTGCCTGAGGCGCGCTGTCTCTACCTCGCGGTTCGCACCGGTGACAAGGTATTCGGTGTCATCGGCATCGCCCTGGAGGGGCGCGAGATCGAAGCTTTCGAGCATTCGATCGTCCTATCTATCGTAGGTGAATGCGCCTTGGCGCTCGAAAGCGACCGGGCGGCGCAAGAGCGCGAAGAGGCTGCGGTCTTGGCGAAAAACGAGCAGCTGCGCGCCAACCTTTTGCGCTCCATCGGCCACGATTTGAGGACACCCCTCACGGCTATATCCGGATCTGCGGCAATCCTTCGGAAGAGCGACGAGAAGCTCAGCCTCGAACAACGCTGCGATCTTGCCGATGCCATCTACGATGATTCCCTCTGGCTTATCGACACCGTGGAGAACCTCCTCGCCATCACACGCGTCGAGGACGGCACCATTCGTCTCAACTTCACATCCGAGCTCATCGACGAGGTCATCGAGGCCGCCCTCAGCCATGTCGCCCAAGCATCGCATGGACGTACCGTCACCATCGAGCACACTGACGACATCCTGCTGGTGCGCATCGACGTCCATCTCATCATGCAGGTGCTTACGAATCTCATCATGAACGCCTTCAAATACACGCCCGAGGACTCGACTGTCACCATCAGTGCACGTCGCGAGGGTGCGTTCGTCGTGGTGGACGTCGCAGACGATGGGCCGGGTGTGGCAGACTGCGACAAGCCTCATATCTTTGAGCGCTTCTTCACCTCAAGCAATACGCGGCCCGTGGATTCGCGTCGAAGCATCGGCCTTGGGCTGTCGCTCTGCCGCTCCATCGTGGAGGCGCATGGCGGCGTCATCGAAGTTCGCGACAACCACCCCCATGGGGCCGTCTTCCGTTTTACCCTGCCCGCCGAGGAGATTGAGATTCATGAATAATGCCGCTAAGCCACGCATCCTCTTGGTCGAGGATGACCTGACCGTTCAAAACCTCGTTTCGACCGCGCTTGACCTCCACGGCTATGTCGTGAGCAAGGTATGCAACGGCCAGGCCGCCATCATGGATGCGGTGTCGCACGGCCCCAGCCTCATCATGCTCGACCTCGGCCTTCCCGACATTGACGGTATCGAGGTCATCACGAAAATCCGAAGCTGGTCGGCAGTCCCCATTATCGTCATTTCGGCGCGCACCGAAGATTCCGACAAGATTGCAGCACTTGACGCAGGGGCAGACGACTACCTCACCAAGCCCTTTTCTGTGGATGAGTTGCTCGCGCGCGTCCGTGCGAATTTGAGGCGCTCCTCGATGGCGTCGAGCGAGTCGACAGAAGCGAGCACGTTCGACAACGGTCCGCTGCATATCGACTACGCCGCGGGATACGCGACGAAAGACGGACGCGAGCTCTCGCTCACCCCAACCGAGTACAAATTGCTCGTCCTTCTGGCGAAAAACGTCGACAAGGTGCTCACCCACACCTTCATCACCCGCGAGATATGGGGCACGAGCTGGGACAGCGATCTGGCGAGCCTACGCGTGTTCATGCGCACCCTGCGCAAGAAGATCGAGGCAGACCCCTCTCACCCCAAGATGATTCAGACGCACATGGGTGTCGGGTACCGCATGCAGCGTCTCTAGCCCACCCCACAAAAAGTTGCGGTGGAATACGGAGTAGATAAGGCCTTTGATAGCCAAAACAGTCCGTATTTCACCGCAACTGATGGATGGAATGTGTTAGAGGCCCAGGTAGCTGGTCATGCCTTCGACGGCGAGCTTGGCGCCTGCCACGGCATGAACCACGGTGAGCGGGCCGTTAACCACGTCGCCGGCGGCAAAGACGCCAGGCACGGTGGTCATACCGTTCTCATCGACCGAAAGCAGGCCACGATGGTCGGTCTCTAGGCCGCCCGTTGTAAGCACAAGCTTGTCTTTGGGCACCTGCGAAGCTGCAATCACAACTGTGTCGGCAGACGCATGGTCGAGCTCCTCCTCGTAGCCCACCACGTTGTTGTCCCCGTCAAAGATAGCCGTCTCGAACACCGGACCGTTATCGTCGATGGCGCAGATCGCCTTGCCGCACACAATCTCGGCACCGTCAAGCTCGGTCAGCTCGACCTCGTCGTCGATGGCCGAGATATGGCGCGAGCGTGCATACACAGTGACCTTGCGAGCACCCGAACGCAGCGCCGTGCGGGCCACATCCATGGCCACATTACCGGCACCGATGACCGCCACGTTCTGCCCGATCGCCACGCTCGAGGGATCGACCAGGTAATCGATACCAAACAGCACGTTGCCGCGCGACTCGCCGGGAATGCCCAGTTTGCGGGCACGCCAGGTACCGGTACCAACAAAGACCGCATCGTAGCCGTCGCGCAGCAGGTCGTCGATATGCAGCGCGCCACCGATGGTGGTCGAGGGGCGCACGCGCACGCCAAGCGAGCACATCACATGACGGTACTTTTGCACGAGCGCACGGGGCAGGCGGAACTCGGGGATACCGTATTCCAGCACACCGCCGATCTCGGGGCGCTGTTCAAATACCGTGACGGCACAGCCTAGCTGGGCCATCTTAATGGCCACGGTAATACCGGCAGGACCGGAACCGACCACAGCAACCTGTTTGCCGCACGACGGCGCGGGCGTCCACTCCTTACGATCCAAATACGCTGTCGAGATATAGTTCTCGATGCTCGAGAAATGTACGGGTGTGCCCTTGCGGCCCTGGATGCAAGCACCCTCGCACTGGCCCGAATGGTTGCACACCATGGAGCAGACCGCGCTCATGGGATTGTTCTGGAACAGCAGCTCGCCCGCCTCTTCTAGACGACGCTGTTTGAACAGGTCGATGACCCGCGGAATAGGCGTCTGAACCGGGCAGCCCTTAATCTGACAGAACGCCCTTTTACAACCTAGGCAACGATTCGCCTCTTCGACAATGTGGATAGCCACGCAACTCCCCTTTTTAATGCAATCCAATGGGGCGACGATAAAGACCCTTCACCGCCGCCCCATACAGGTAATCTCAATCTGCCGACACGGCAAAAGCCAATGCTATAACTCGCGATGCGAAGCCCCGCAGCGAGCGGACATGTGCTCGAGTGTCGCCAGGCAGTCAGCCGCTGTCGCCGGCACGCTGTTCTCGACCACGCAGGGAATCCCAGGGCAGGCGGCGGCAGCCCAGGCCACCACGGGCTCAAAGTCATAGCGACCCGTCTCGCCCACGCCGTGGCACACCAGGCGTGAGCCCGTACCGTCGCACCAACCGGCTTCGTCCTCGTTATCAACGACCTCAAAATCCTTGGCGTGCAGCACGCGGATCTTACTGCCGCATAAGTAGAGCATGCGCGCTGTGATTTCCTGCGCTTCGTCAACAACGCTGGGGTGCAGCAGCGACACTGGGTCGTAGATCACACCGAGCGACGGGCTCGAGACGCGCTCCAGCACCTCACGGCAGCGATCCGGCGTATTAACCGTCTCGTTCCAACCGGGCTCGATCAGTATTTGCCCGCCCACGGCCTCGGCCCGATCGCAAACGTGTGCGAGTCCGTCCATAAAAGCCTCAAGCGCCTCATCGGTCATACGGTCGTCAGCAACGCGGTTCTGCGCATTGGGGCGACCGGTCTCGGTGCCAACCGGGCATCCGCCGAGCATCTGGGCAAAGTTCAAGCATGCCTCGTACTCGGCAAAGTTATCCATGAGCTGTTGGCGATCGGGCGTCGCCAAATTCTTATAGCAGCCGAGCACGGCGACCGAAACGCCCGCCTCGTCGAGCACCGCACGCAAATGGTCGGCAAGCTCGCGGGTCAGGCCGCCTCGATCGATCCCCATCGATGCGTAGAGCACCTTGCTCGGCAGCTGAATGCACGAAAAGCCCAGCTCTCCCGCCATGCGGATGCGTTCCTCGACGGTCCCCTGCGGAAGGTCGTGCAAACGCACACCCGGAGTAATAGCCCCCACGTTATTCACATCCCTTATGAGCGTTGATGCCCGGGGTGTATCCGCCAAACGGGTCCTCGATAGAGCACACGCCCGAGGGAGCAAGCGGGTCATGCCTGCCAGCCAGTTTGTCGTGATGCATGGTCTCGATATAGGCAAGCACCAGCGGCGCCACGCCCTTCGCATCGTTTTTGACGATAGGCTCGCTCATGTAGTAACCAAACGTGCCCTCGCGGTGCGCGGTGTTTCCCAAGCCCGCGACCAGGCAGATGTTGTCGAGCGCCAGCTGGCCATCATGCTCGGACAGGCAGGTCTCGCAGATGCCGTCGAAGGCGCGACGGCCGTACTGGTAGTAACGCTCGCCCAGCACGCCTAGACGCACGCCCTTCATGATGGCATTGGCAAAAATCGCGCTACCAGACTCCTCCAGGTAGTTGGGGGCGATATTGGGCAGGTTGATGACCTGATGCCACATGCCGATCTTCTCGTCCTGATACGGCAGCATGGCATCGATCAGGTCGTGGAACATCTTGCGAATCTCGTCCTTCTCGGCTGACATCGAAGGCGGCATGAGCTCCCAGGTATCGATGAGTGCCATGGCAAACCAGCCCTCGGCGCGCAGCCAGAAGTTAGCCGAAAGGCCGGTGACCGGGTCGCACCAGAACTGTTTGCGGCTCGCGTCGTAAGCGTGATAGTACAGACCGTTGAGGGGGTTGCGCATCAGGTCATGCACGACCTGGAACATATGGAAGCTGTCCGAGCAGGCACGACGGTTGTGGAAGCTCAGCTCGTACTGCATGTAGAACGGCTGTGACATGTACATGCCATCGAGCCAAATCTGGTTGGGATAGACGGCCTTGTGCCAAAACACGCCCTCTTTGGTGCGCGGCTGGGTCTCGAGCTGGCGGTAGATGGTGTCCATGGCGGCACGGTACTTGGGCTTGCCCACCAGGTCATAGAGCTTGTAGAGGGTCTTGCCCGCATTGACGTTATCGAGGTTGTACTCCTGCGGGTTGTAATGCTTGATGGTACCGTCGTCCTGGACAAAGAAATCGATGTAGTCATCGGCAAAGGTCAGGTAGCGCTGCTCACCCGTGATCTCGTACAGCTCGATGAGCGCCTTGATCATGCAGCCGTCGATATAGTTCCAGGTGTTCTCCTTGCCGGCGCGAATCTTTTCGATATTCCAAGCCGGCGCCTGCGGCGTAGAGGTTTCGATCAACTGCTCGATATAACGGTCCAGGATTTGATTGCAGCCCATTGCTGTCCCCTCTGACATAAACGATAGGTGAACGTTACCCCTAGTGTAACGCGAACGGGGAATATAGGGTGAACGTTAACCCTATATTCCCCGCAAACGGCAGGCTTTTAGCGGCAAACGGCGGTGAGACCCGCGGCGATGCGATGCGCCAGGCGCTCATAGCCGGCAGGACTGTAATGCAGACCGTCCGGCATATAGAGCTCGCGGTGCCCTGGCAAAAACGGGCTGATACCACTTTGCGCATACAGGTCAATCACCGGAACCGAGTAGCGGTCGCAGACTTCGAGCATCGCCCGCACGTAGGCGACCTGCGTCAACCCCAGGTGATTGAGCTCATCGCTTGCCGGGATATCCTTCTCGTGCTTACCGCTCGTCTTGCACGGCGTCATAAACACGAGCTTTGCCCGAGGCGAGCGTGCCGTGATGGTGCGGATCAGGTAATCGAGCGCACCGTAGAACTCATGCACATCGGTACTGCCCAACTCGCCAAGCGGCACGTTGCGGCTAAAGTCGTTGACGCCGCCAAAGACAATGTAGATATCGGCCGCATCGTCGATACCGTCCAGGCGCTCGACAAACGAATCGCTGCGGTCGGCCTTGACGGCGATGCGCGAGCCCTTGATGCCAAAGTTCTCGATGGTTGCGCCGCCCAGTAGCGCGCCCAAGTGCGAGGTCCACGAAATGTCGTTGCCTCCCCCACCGCAGCCGTTATCGCCCCAGGTGGTCGAATCGCCAAAGCAGCAAATGGTCGATTCATTCAAGCTCTTCGTTTCCATAATCTTCTCCTCATCCGCCCATCGACGGTCATACAGGAACGTACCGTTTATTCGCAGCATGCCGAGGGGCTATGCACGGGCGCATTCCGCAACGTGCGAATCGAGCCATTCGATATCCTCGGCAAGATGTGCCACGCCCAGATGGTGTTCACCCGGACACACCTCGTGCCGCAGGCCATCTCTGCGACCCAGCAACTTGTAGGCATCGCGCACGATCTCGAGCTGCTCGTCAACATTTTTCAGCCCGCGCGAACCGTTCAGATGATCCTCTTCGCAGCTTTGCACCAGCAGCGGATGCGGCGCGATGAGCGAGGCAATATCGCCCATGTCGAGTAAGCGCCAAAGTCCGGGCGTGTAGTTGCAGCTGCAATTGCCATTGAGATGCAGCAGCGAATCATCGACACCGTACAGATAGCCCGAGACAAACGCCTTGCGCACACGCGGGTCGAGTGCGGCCAGGTACAACGTCATGTAGCCGCCACCCGAAAAACCAAAGCAACCCAGGTCATCCATGGCAATGTCACCGCGCGCCTCCAAGTAATCGATCAAGCGCATGTTATCCCAGACGTTGAGGCCCGCAACCGTAAGACCCAGCGGCTCGGCCATACGTGCTTGATTCAGGCACGTTCCGCGCAGGTAGCTGTTCTCGTCATCGCCCTGACCCTTCCAGTCACGACGGTATCCCCAACCGCGTGCGTCGGGGCAGACGGTCACGTAACCCATACGCGCCAAACGCAGACCATAGTCGTAATTGAACTTACGCACGGCATCATCGACCGCCGGCACGCCCGCAACACCAGCTACACTTGCAGCACCCGCTCCCTGATGGCCATGCGGGCAGATATAACAGCGTTTGAGTCCCCGCTCATCAAGCTTAGGATGAGACGGTTCCAACAGGTAGAACGGCATCCAAACATCGCGCTCAACCTGCAGCATCGCATGAGTACGCACAATGCCGCCGGCAACCCGCACGCAGCTGAGCTCACGAATCTCAATCGGGACGCGGTCCATAAGCGAAAGACCCAAAACATCGTACAGACGAGTCCTGGTCGCAATCTTCCACGCCTCAAAGTCTGCAGGGGTCTTGCCCGCAAATGCGGCGGAGCGCCCCTCGCGCTTCAGCCGGGCACGCAGCGCAGGCTCGTCTTCGCAGTACGTCTCGATGTGCACGGTGCGACCATTGGCAGATAGCCCAGCCGTCTCAACCGCATCACCGTCGCCGCCCTCGGGATCCCAGCCGTCCGCACCGGCAAGCACCTGTTCGCGGGCGTACCCGGCAGCAGCCATCACATCGAGTTCATTCGCCCACGGCACCCAGCCGGTAGCATCACCCGCCGGCCCATGCAGGATCGTGCCAGCATACTGCACGCAGTTGTGCGCCGCCGGCTTATTCCAATCCCACCAGCCTTCGCGCTTGATATGTCGCCCCAGCCAGCAATCGATCAGCACAGTTTGCGCCCATTCGCGCCAAGGGCGACCCAGGTAGACCGAATCCGGCGCCACGCCATCCGGAGCTGTAAACGAACAGCCGTGGAACACAAAGCCGTGCGGCTCGCCTTCGGGCGTCGACGCCGCCGTCACGTAGCCGTTCACGTCCATATCGCGGTTGAGCGAGCGAATCTCGCACCCCTCAAAGTAGGCACGCGCGCCGCCAAAGATAAAGTCGACATCGCCCTCGATCCGGCAACGTCGAAAATACTGGCGCCCCACCCGGCGCGGCGCATACTGTTTGGGTCCTATGAACCCGCCCGGTTTGGCCTCATGCGGCGGCAGCGGACCCAAAAACAGCGTGTCTTGGTGTCCCTTAATGCAGCAGGCATCGACAACCAGACGGTCGCCATCAGCATACAGGGCAATCGCCTGACCGACCTCGCGCCCATCGCCCGCATCGTTTTCGATCGTGAGGTTTGCAAGCGTCACGTCATCGGCATCGACCAGCACCGTATACGTGCGGAAGGTGCCGAGCTTTCCGTCCTGGCCGCTGCCGTCCCCCGAGGGCATCTGCGCCGCAAGGCCGCAAACGAGACGCACGCTGTCGGCCGTCTCTCCCTCAATCGTCACATGCGGGCGATGAATCTCGACCCGTTCGCGGTACTCACCCGGCTCGATATGGATTGTCACCGGCCGTCCGTCATTCGGACAGGATTCGTCAATTGCCTCCAAGGCCTTAGAGATACTGTGATATGCCCCCGCACGCTCGGGCGAAACCTCAAAAAATCGTCTCTCACTCATCATCAGTCACCGCGTCCTTTCGTCGTAGACCGTCTACGTTGCAGTTTCGGCATATAAAAAGTTCGCGCAATGGGTCGGGAAGGCCCTGCCCATCGCGCGCCGCGACATACCGAATTTAATTGTTTAGGAGCAAACGCCTACGCACGGATAACCTTGTCGACGTTCTGGAGCTGCAGTTCCTCGCCGTCCTGGCCCTCGATCACCACATTTAGCAGGTCGAGTACCTTGACGTTTTGCGCGATGATGCCCTGGCGCACCATGGGCTCAACGCCGCAGGCCATGGCCGGGACAAAGGGCTCGGCATCCGGCGCGAAGGTCACGTGGACATCCTGGAACGTCAGGCGCGTCACTTTGCTCTCGGGCAGGCCCGTGATGTAAGCAGCAGCCGCGTGGCAGTTAGTAGCCTCGATATCACAAAACGTCGTGGCACCAAAGCCGGGTGTGCGGTCGTCGACGGGCAGCGCCTCGCGAGACTGCACGTAATCGGTCTTGCCGTCCTTGTCACAGAAGTAGAAGGAGTTGACCACGAAGGGCGTGAGCACCTCATCCATGCGAATGTGCTCAAAGGTAATGCCCTCGTTGACGGCATCCTTGCCGCGCCCGCGGCGGGTCTTGACGCGCAGGCCGCGGTCGGTGCGCTCAAAGAGGCACTTGCTCACGGTAAGGTCCTTGATGCCGCCAGCAGCCTCTGAACCCAGGACCACGGCGCCGTGACCATCGTGCATGTAGCAGTGAGAGATCAGCACGTCGTGCGTGGCGGGACGAAGCTCGGGCTCAATGCCCAGCTTGCCGCTCTTGATGGCGATGCAGTCGTCGCCCACCGAGAACTGACAGCCAAGGATGCGGACAAAGCCGCAGCTCTCGGGATCGAAACCGTCGGTGTTGTGGGAGTTCTTGGGGCCCTCGATGGACAGGCAGAGCGCATCGACGTGCTCGCACAGGATGGGGTGGATGTTCCACGCCGGGCTGTTGCGGACGGTGAAGCCGGCCAAGCTCACGTTTTGGCACTCGGACAGGAAAATCATGCGCGGGCGGGCGACCTCGCGGCCCTCCTCCGGGCGAAAGATGTTCTTAAAGTCCTTGTTCCACCAGTTGTCCTCGGCAAAATCGGTCTGACCGTCGATGGCACCACGACCATAGATGCACACGTCGTGCACGCTCAGACCCGTAAAGGTAGAGCAGTAGGTCGAGAAACTCTCGCCCTCCCAGCGGCCCAGGGGCAGCATATCGGTGCCGGCATGCCCGGCGCCCTCGTCGCCTGTGACCGTGCCCGGAATGTAGGCAAGCGCCGCGCGATCGTGACGGGCCAACAGCACCGCTCCCTCGGCGAGCTCGATGTTGATATTGCTCTTAAGGAAGAGGGACTTGATGCGATAACTACCGGCGGGGATCAGCACGCGCCCGCCCTTGGGGCAGGCCATGATGGCAGCCTGGATGTTGGTGGTGTCGTCGTGCTCGGCATCGCCCTTGGCGCCACAGTCGCGAACGTTGATGGTAAAGGGCTCAGCCGGCGTGGTGACACCTACGCTCAGCTCACGCTCGCCACAAACAAAACGAACCAGGTTGCGCTTGCCGGGGATCAGGCCGTCGACATAGGTCTCGACCGTATTCGTGGTACCGGCGGGCTCGTCGTTGACAAAGATCTCCCACGTATCGGC
>CABQMC010000012.1 GCA_902465115.1 uncultured Collinsella sp. | reverse complement strand
GACGTTCTGATTCGTAGTCAGACCCTCTATCCAGCTGAGGTAACGCCGCAGCGCACGGATTATTATGCACGTGACCCCTCGATGGGTCAAGCGACAATTTGGAAAAATTTTACGAAGTGATGATTAAGACGCTCGCGTCTCGACCGAGGTTCGAATCCAGGCAGTGTTGCCATAAAAGAAAAGCCCCCGTTGCCGGAGGCTTCAAGTTCAATTGGTGCGGCGTATAGGATTCGAACCTATGACGTTCTGATTCGTAGTCAGACCCTCTATCCAGCTGAGGTAACGCCGCAGCGCAAGACATATAAAACCACTTTAGCTTATTGGAGTCAAGCACAATCTCAAACTTTTTTGTGAAACGCAGTTTTGTCATGCTGCTCCGCACATACCGACGTTCCCCGTACGATCGATTGGCTTTTCGATCACGTCAAACTTAGCATCAAGTTCCCTCAGGAGCGATCTCACCCGCTGGGCACAGTCATAATCGGCAAACGAGATGCTCAGCATGCGCGCGACCTGGTTGGAAGTCCCAACTCCATAGAAGTGCTCCAGCGCCACAAGCCCCTCGTGCGTCACAAAGGTCTCGACCACATGCGGCGACTCCTCAAAGCACCATTGGGTCAACGGGCCCTCGCTCGCCTGCCGAACCACCAGGCCACCCATGCCAGACGGCTCACACGTTACAAGCAGGTACTCCCCGCCCTCGTCGCTCTCAAACAAAACCACCCGATCATCAAACAACTCCATCGCGTCCCCTTTCTCTCGCTCTTATTTAGCAAAAGCATAGCAGGTAGATGGCTGTATACAGAACAGTTGTTCGTGTGTTTTCTATTGAGCTGTCCGCACGGCATGGTATGGACCTGCGCACGAAATAGGGCGCCCCCGAAGGAGCGCCCTTGCATATCCCCTATGCAGCCAACTTACGCGACCGGCTCGATCTTCTCGAGACCGCCCATGTAAGGACGCAGGACCTCGGGGATCGTGATGGTGCCGTCGGCGTTCTGGTAGTTCTCCAGAATGGCGGCCATGGTGCGGCCGGCCGGCAGGCCGGAACCCTTGAAGTTCTCGGGGTCGCGATACTTGATGTTGGCGCGGCGAGCCTGGAAGTCACCGCAGTTGGAGCAGGAGCTGATCTCCTTGTAGGCGTTGTAGCTCGGCAGCCAGACCTCGACGTCGTAGGTCTGACGGGCAGAGAAGCCCAAGTCGCCGGTGCACAGGCTAATCACGCGATACGGAAGGCCCAGCTGCTGCAGCAGGTACTCGGCCTCGGCGGTCATGCTCTCGAGCTCCTCGTCGGACTCCTCCGGCTTAGCGAACTTGACCATCTCGACCTTGTCGAACTCGTGCTGACGGATGATGCCGCGGGTGTCGCGACCGGCGGAACCGGCCTCCTCGCGGAAGCAGGGGGTGAAGGCGGTGTAGCGGCGCGGCAGAGTGTCGGCATCGAGGACCTCGCCGGCGTGTAGGTTGGTAAGCACGACCTCGGCGGTGGGGATCAGGAAGTTGTCGCCCGAGACGTGATAGGCGTCATCCTCGAACTTGGGCAGCTGGCCCGTACCGAACATGGTCTGACGCTTGACGACGATGGGCGGCCACCACTCCTTAAAACCACGGCTGGTGTGCGTATCGAGGAAGAAGTTGATGAGGGCGCGCTCCAGGCGGGCGCCGGCGCCACCGAGAACGGTAAAGCGGCTGCCGGAGAGCTTATTGCCACGCTCGAAGTCGAGGATGTCCAGATCGGTGCCCAGATCCCAGTGCGGCTTAAAGTCGAAGTCGAACTCGCGCGGGGTGCCCCAACGACGGCGCTCAATGTTCTCGTCCTCGTCCTTGCCGTACGGCGTGGCCTCGCAAGGAATGTTGGGCAGGTGAGCCATGAAGTCGTACTGCTCCTGCTCGAGAGCAGTGCGGCGCTCGGCCAGACCGTCAATCTTCTCGTTGACGGCGCGCACGGCCTCCTTGGCGGCCTCGGCCTCGTCCTTCTTGCCCTCCTTCATCAGGGCGCCGATCTTCTTGGACTCGGCATTGCGCGTAGCCTGGAGCTCCTCGACCTCGGTGATGACGGCACGACGCTCGTCGTCGAGCTCAAAGAACTTCTCGCGATCCCAAGACGTCTGGCGGTTAGCCATGGCGACATCGATGGCATCGGGGTTCTCGCGAACAAACTTGATATCAAGCATTAGATCCTCCGGCGATATACATTCCATTTAGGTTGCAACCTTGTACATGTATGGGCAAGTATATACTTATGAGCGTTTACGACCCAACTCAACTACGCAAGAAGGCACCCAATGGACGCAGTTTTTTCCTTTTTGTTTGGCACCCGCACCGGTTTTGCCATCCTTTTCGCCGGCGGCATCCTGTTATTTGCGATTCTTGCCTTTGTAATGGAGAAGCGCACCCATAAGATGTACGTCGACCGCGGACCCAAGTCCGAGGATGAGGAAGACAGCTTCTGGGACTAACCTGCCAAAAAGGGACAGGTTTATTTTGGTCGGTTTTATCTGGGCAAACGCAAGCGCCCCGCAACTGGAATTGAGCCAGTTGCGGGGCGCTTTTTGCTATAGAGATAAAACCGCAGGAAAACCAGCCAAAATAAACCTGTCCCTAAATGGAAGGTTTTACTGAAGGGTGGCGTCGATGGCCTTGACCAGGGCGCTGCGCATGCCGGCATCCTCGAGCGCGATGACGCCCTTGATGGTGGCGCCGCCGGGCGAGCATACGGCATCCTTCATCGCCGCAGGATGCTGGCCAGTTGCAAGCTGCAGCTTTGCCGTACCCAGCACCATCTGGCTCACAATGCGATAGGCATCGGCACGCGGGATACCGTGCTTGACCGCCGCATCGCCCAGGGCCTCGATTGCCATAGCGACAAATGCCGGAGCGCAACCACCCACCGTGCCGCCCACGAACAGCAGGCTCGTATCGAGCTCGACCACCGTACCGAGCTTGCCAAGCAGATCAAGCACCACTGCGCTCTGCTCATCACTAAGCGTGGAAGCCTTCTCGCAAGCGATGACGCCCTCGCCCACCGAAACCGGCGTGTTGGGCACCGTCGAGATATGCGCGACGCCCGGCAGGACCTGCTCCCACTTGACACTGTCCCAGGTCCAGGCAACCGACAGAACGACCTTTTTGGCAAGAGCATCCTTGAGCGGGGCGAATACCTTCTCGATCATGTACGGTTTGACCGCAGCGACCACGATATCGGATGCGGCGACAACCTCGGCGGCATCGTGGCAGGCGGCCATGCCGCGCGCCTCGCAGCGCTCAACCAGTGCGTCGTAGCGACCCGCGCAGGCGCACATGTCGCTCGCAGCTACACCGGCAGCGATCCAGCCATCGGCCATAGCGCTCGCCATATTGCCAAAACCGACAAATCCAATCTTCATATCTCATAGTCCTCTCAGACACGCTCTTCAAAAACGAAAGCTATTGTTCCACGCCATTGTTTCGTATTGCCGACCTATTTGTGATACGGCTCGCCACGACTGATCTTGCAGGCACGGTAAATCTGCTCTAGCAGCACCACACGCGCCAGGTTATGCGGCAAGGTAATGCGTCCAAAGCTGAGCATCTCGTCGGCGCGGGCGCGCACGTCATCGCTCACGCCGTCCGAACCGCCGATTACAAAGGCAATGTCGCTGCTGCCTCGCAGCATAAGATCGTCGAGCCGCGCCGAGAGCTCCTCACTCGAACGCTCCTTGCCCTCGATAGCCAGCAGGATCACATGCGCCCGAGACGGCAGGGCAGCAAGAATCGCCGCCCCCTCCTTGTCGCGCGCGGCATCCACGCCGCCCGCCTTAGCCGGGTCGATATCGGCCACCTCGCGGATATCAACCTTGGCATAGGCACCTAGGCGCTTGGTGTACTCAGCGCACGCGTCCTTCCAAAAGCGCTCCTTGAGCTTACCGACGCAAACGACGGTGTATTTCACGCGCGTTTACTCCTTCGAATCGTTTTGAACTTTGCCGGCGGTCAGCATCTGCTCGAACATCGAGGCCGACTGCGAAAAGTCACTCGGCAGCACGACCGTCGAGGTTTTACCCGTGCGAGCGAACTCCGTCATCATCTCGGACCACTGCGTAAACATGAACAGTTGGTTGGCCTCGTCATTGCCGACACCCGTCTCCTGGATGATCTCGAGCGAATCTTTGATACCCAGCGCGATGGCTTTGCGCTGGTTGGCGATGCCCTCGCCCGCCTTTTCCATTGCCTCAGCCTCGGCGGTCGCCTCGGTGACGCGCTTGATGCGGTCTGCCTCAGCGAGCTCCTGTGCCGCAGCGCGCTTGCGCTGGGCGGCGTTGATGTCGTTCATGGAGTTCTCAACCTCGGTCGGCAGTGCGATTTTGGTGATGAGCGTCGACACGAGGGTGAAGCCGTAGGCGGCCATCTGCTCGGAAACGGTAGCGTTGACATCCTTGGCGATGTCATCCTTCTTGGCAAAGACCTCATCGAGTGTGTAGACGGGAATCGAAGAGCGCAGGGCGTCGGTGATGAAGTCACGCATCTGGTCGACGGGCTCCTGCAGCATGTAGTAGCTCTTGTAGATACCCGAATCTGCCGGGCCGGCGCCCATGTCATAGCTCACGTGGTACTGAGCAGAAACCTCAAGGCCGATGGTCACGTTGTCCTGGGTCTTAACGTCGATGCCAAAACCGTTTTTCATGGTGCGTAGACTCACCGTGGCGGCTTTGCGATCGATCACGGGCACCTTCATGTGGAAGCCCGCGTTGACGATGCGGTTAAACTTGCCCAGACGCTCGATGATCACAGCATGCTGTTGTTCAACGACATAGCAGGCGCTGGGAAGCAGCAGCAACAGGATGATGATGGGAATCAAAAGGCTGGTAAGGGCAGCGATGATACCGGAAAACAGCATGGTCTCTCCTCTGATAGGCACACGTTGGCATTAGGATACCCGCACGAAGCAGCAACGTGACATCAACAAGAGGCCCATAACAAAAAAGCTCCCATTGCTGGGAGCTCTTTCATTTAATGGTGCGGGCGAAAGGACGTCCGCGTATCCGCTTCGCGGATCCGCACCGGCTTCGGCCGCCTGCCGGCGTCCTCGCCAGCTCGCTAAAAACGCTCCGCGTTTTCTTTACGCTCGCTCCTTCGCAGGTTCAAGTCCCTGCGATGGGCCCATAACAAAAAAGCTCCCATTGCTGGGAGCTCTTCCATTTAATGGTGCGGGCGAAAGGACTTGAACCTTCATGGGGTTGCCCCCATACGGACCTGAACCGTACGCGTCTGCCAATTCCGCCACGCCCGCGTGCAGGAATTAGAATAACGGAGCGCCACCACGAACGCAAGAACTATTTTTGAAAAAGTTTGCAGGCATTTTCCCAAGCGGCTTGCGCGATTGTTTCGGCGTCCTCACCTGTGCGATCGACACGGTCGTTAACCAGCGCGTTTGCCGTAATGGAGATCATTGCGGGCTCGCATTCAAGACCGCGGATGGGCTCCGGAGCCATATACGGGCAATCCGTCTCGAACAAAATTCGATCGAGTGGGGTTGCCGCGAATGCCTCGCGCACGTCGTCGTTGCGCTTAAAGGTGGCCGCACCACCATAGGCGATATAGCAGCCCAGCTCCACAAAGCGCTCCATCGTGGCGCGGTCCTCGCCAAAACAGTGCAGCACGCAACCGGCCTGGGGCACGCCCACCTCACGAAGCACGTTGTAGGCGTCCACGTGCGAGGTACGCTCATAGTCCGTGTCCTCGTGGCGCAGATGCAGCTCCACCGGCACGTTACGGCACACGGCAAGCTCGAGTTGGCGCGCCATGCAGTCAATCTGCACGTTATGGGGTGCCGGCGCGATATCGTCGTCATAGTCCATGTGGTAGTCCAGGCCGATTTCGCCAATACCGGCGCATAAGGGGTCATCGAGTGCGGCAACGACCTGTGCGTGAACGTCGTCGGTATAGTCCGGCGCGCCATACGGATGCACGCCGGCAAGATACTTGATCTGCGGAATATCCCGCATCGGCAGAATTTCGCGCACCAGCCAGTCGCTATAATCCGTCACGCTGCGTTTGTCAGCAATGGGGTCGAACATCGTCACCAACAGGTCGACGCCCGCGGCTTTGGCGCGCACGAGCGTCTCGGGCACATCCTTGCCCCAAAACGAAAGCAGATGTGCATGCGTGTCGGCAAGCGGCGCCAAGGGCACGGGACAGGCGACCGTTTTCTTCTTTTTGGTAAACGTCACGCGTGCGGCATTAGGCATCATGGATTAGCTCCTGGGCCAGGCGGACAAAGTCGGCAACATCAAGCGTCTCGGCGCGCGTGGTGGGCGCGATACCGCAAGCCTCAAAGGCGGCATCGAGCACGTCCTTGGCAAAGCCGTTGGCGCTCATGGAATTGCGGATGGTCTTGCGACGCTGGGCAAATGCAGCATCAATCACGCGGGCCACAAATTCGCGATCGAGTCCTTCGGGCACCACGCCGTCAACACGGTCGATACGCACGACAGCCGAGTCCACGTGCGGCGCCGGCATAAAGCAGCGCGGCGGCACCTCAAAGCGACCCGTCACCTGCGCATACAGGCCGAGCTTTGCCGTATAGCCGCCATAGGTCTTGTTACCCGGCACTGCGGCAATGCGATCGGCAACCTCCTTTTGCACCATGACGACGGCACGCTTGAGCGCCGGCATCGTCTGGAAGAACTGCAGGATGATCGTCGCCGCCACGTTATAGGGCAGGTTCGCGACAAACACCGTCGGCTCACCGCCCGCAGCCTGCTCAATCTGCTCCGGACCCACCTTGAGCGCGTCTCCCATGATAAAGCGGAAGTTGGCATAGTCGGCGGCATGGGCGTCGAGCACCGGCTCGAGCTCGGGGTCGGCCTCGATTGACGTGACGCACGCCGCCTCCTGCAGCAGCGCAAGCGTGAGCGTACCAACGCCCGGGCCAACCTCGAGCACGCGCTCATCGCCCGTGAGCTCGGCAAGCTCGCAGATGCGCTCAATCACATGGTTGTCAATCAGGAAGTTCTGGCCCAGGCGATGCTTGGTCGCAAGGCCAAACTCCTCCAGCAGCTCCCTGGTGGCCGTGGGGTTTGCCAAAGGCGAAGTTGTCATGGTTGCCTCCTTAGCATGATGGCGGCGTCTTGAAACAAAAGGGCATGGACCGTTGCGGCCATGCCCTTACATCTAAACAGCAAATTGCCGATATGGCGCGGCGTCTTAGCCCAGACGCGGGAACAGCGGCTCACCCTTCTCAACGGGCTGACCACCGGCAAGCAGGCCCCAAGCGCAAATGCCCTTGAGGTCGTCGCTCGCGGCCTCGTTCTCACAGGACAGGCGGCGCAGGGCCTCGACGGAAGTCTGAGGCATGAGCGGCATCAGCAGGTGAGCGGCAATGCGGATGGCCTCGAGCAGGTTGTAGATCACAAACGCCAGCTCGTCAGCCTTGGCCTCGTCCTTGGCAAGCGCCCAGGGCTCGGAGTCCTCGATGTAGTGGTTGGCGGCGTGGATGAGCTCCATGACCTCATCCTTGGCTCCGCCGTAATCGAGCACGTCCATCTTGGCCATGTAGCGCTCAACCAGACCGTCGGCGATCTTTGCCAGCGGGTTGTCGAACGCATCGAACGATGCGGGCTTGGCGGGCGCGCAACCGTCAAAGTACTTGCCGCTCATGTTGAGCGAACGCGAGATAAGGTTGCCCCAGCTGTTGGCCAGGTCGGCGTTGTAGACCTGCTCCATGCGATCGAAGCTGATGGCACCGTCGGTACCGGGGACGACGTCGGTCATGAAGTAGTAGCGATAGCCCTCGACGCCCAACATGTCGATAACGTCCTGCGGAGCGATGGCGTTGCCGCGGCTCTTGGACATCTTCTCAGCCTTGCCGGTCTCGGCATTGCGCACGGTCAGGAAGCCGTGGGCAAAAACGTGCTCGGGCAGGGCCTCGCCGATGGCCATGAGCATGGCGGGCCAAATGACGCAGTGGAAGCGGATGATGTCCTTGCCCACGATGTGGAACTGCGCGGGCCAGCGATAGGCCAGCTCGGCACGCGCCTCGTCGGTGTCGACACCGTAGCCGACGGCCGTCATATAGTTGAGCAGCGCGTCGAACCATACATAGGTCACATGGCCCTCGTCAAACGGAACCTGGATGCCCCAGTCAAAGCTCGTGCGGCTCACGGAAAGGTCGTTGAGGCCGCCCTCGACAAAGCTGCGAACCTCGTTCATGCGGAACGCAGGCTCGACAAAGTCGGGGTGCTCGTCGTAAAGCTTGAGCAGCTTGTCCTGGAAAGCGGAAAGCTTAAAGAAGTAGGACTCCTCCTGCACGCGCTCAAGCGGACGGTGGCAGTCGGGGCACAGGTGCTGGCCGACGCTGCCGTACTCCTCGTCGCCCTTCTGGACCTGCGTATCAGTGAAGTAGGTCTCGTCAGGCACGCAATACCAACCGTCGTAGCTGCCCTTATACAGGTAGCCGGACTCCTTCATGCGCTCCCACAGGTACTGCACGGCATGATGCTGGCGCGGCTCGGTGGTGCGGATGAAGTCGTCGTTGGAGATCTCGAGCTTGCTCCAAAGCTCCTTGAAGTGCGGAGCCTGGCTGTCGGTCCACTCCTGCGGCGTCATGTTGTGCTTGGCTGCGGCCTCGGCGACCTTCTCGCCGTGCTCGTCCATGCCGGTCAGGAACTTGACGTTATAGCCGGCGGAGCGGCGATAGCGAGCCTGAACGTCGGCGATGATGGTGGAATAAGCCGTGCCCAGGTGCGGATCGGCGTTGACGTAGTAGATGGGCGTCGTGATAAAGAACGAAGGCTTGCTTTGATCCATGGGGTTTGTCCTCCAGAAAAACGTTGCATACAGAGGATGATTCTAGCGCAAGGGCTGGATATCCTCCATCTATTGCATATCGAGCACCATGGCATAGACATCGCGCTTGCGGCGCGAATACTTCTGAGACAGGCGCTTGGCCACCGCAGAGGCGGGCTCTCCATCCTCGCGCAGAGCCTCGTCGGGATCCGCTGCCGCGGCGCCAACCGGCACGATACCGGCCTCCTCATCCTCGCTCGGCGGCGCGATGACCAGCGCAATCTCGCCCTTTACCTCGCCGCGAGCACGCAGCTCCTCGGCAAGCTGGGCAGCGGGCCCGCGCAAGACCTCCTCGTGCAGCTTGGTAAGCTCGCGGCAGACAGCGACCTCGCGCTGGGGAAAGACCTCGGCCACGGCCTCGAGCGTCGCCACGATGCGATGTGGAGACTCGTAGAAGATGAGCGCACCGGGCACCACGGCAAGACGCTGCAGTCGACGCACGCGGTCGCCATGCTTGCGGCCTAAAAAGCCCTCGAAGAAAAAGTGCTCACAGGGAATGCCGGACGAAACAAGCGCCGTAACACAAGCAGAGGGCCCGGGGATAACCTCGACAGGCACATCTGCTTCACGTGCCGCCTCGACCAGCGCCTGGCCGGGATCGGACACGCTCGGCATGCCCGCGTCCGAAGCAAAGGCGAGGGTCTCCCCCGCCAGCAGACGGTCGACCAGGCCGGCGGCGCGGCTGGCGATCACATTCTCGTCGCAACGGACAAGCGGCTTGGAAATGCCCAGGTGCATCAGCAGCTTTGACGTCACACGCGTGTCTTCGCAGCAGATGGCATCGGCGGCGGCAAACGCCTCGCCAACGCGCGGGGACAGGTCGCCCAGGTTGCCGATGGGCGTGCCGACCACATAGAGTTTGCCCGTATGGGCGCTGTTTTGCGTCATATCAACCTATTCAATCATGCCGCGCTCGAGCGTACCGAGCGCCGCGCGGGCGTCCCATGCTGCAATGCGCTTCTCGGTCTTCCACGTTTGGAAGAACCAACCGGCAGCCGGCGCAAACGAAGCCAGCTGGTTGGCGATAAACACGCGCTCGTAGGCATTGCGGCCCTCGGGCGTAACCGACGAGTTGGCAAAGATCGCCGCGCCCGACCATTCGCCCACCAGCACGGGGAACCCAGTCGAAATCGCCTCTTTAAGCTCGCGCTTGTTGCGCGAAATCGCCGTCGTCAGCCCGCGGGGGCTCGTGATATCGAGCGCATACTCGTCGCGGTAATGGTACAGGTGAAGGTCCATGTAGACGTTCTTGTACTTAGCGCCGCGCATAAAATGCTTCCACTCGCTGGGATGCCCCGAAGACGAGAAGACGACGATCTTATCCTCGGGCATATACGAACGGACGAGCTCGTAGGCATCGCGGTAGAAATTGCGCAGGTAGTGAGCAGGAATGCCATCCGTCATGGTGAAGAGGCTCTTGCGGACACTCATCTGCGGCGTGTCCAACAGCTCAATGCCCAGCAGGCTCTCGGCCTCGCCGTAACGCTCGGCCAAGCGCTCGAGCACGTCGAGTGCGACATGACGGCCGTTGGTGGACGAATGCCACTCGGCGACAGCCTCCGGCGTGGTGGGCGAATCGTTGGAATCGCCCTGGCCACCGGGCACAGTTGCCAGATCGAGCAGCACGCGGATGTCGTACTTGGCAGCCCACTCAATTGCACGGTCGATGTAGTCGACAACCGAGATGTAGGACGCATCGGACTCCTGCGAGCCAAAGGCATACCAGGGCACCGGCAGACGCACGGCATTGAGACCGATCTGCGCCATGCGACGGAAATCGTCCTCGCTCACAAACGTCTCGTAATGACGGCGCATGCGCTCGTTATAGGCGGCGGTGCCCATGGCCTCCTGCAGCTCGGCCGCGTTGGATGCACCGGTCGCCGCGTATAGCGACGGAGTCACCCAAGGCTCGGGAATAAACCAGCCAGAGAGATTAACGCCGAGTATCCTCTCCATCACTGCCCCCTTCGGATCGTGCAGGTCGAACCCGCATCGTATTGCATAGGATAAGTATCGTTTTGAGTATACCCGCGTGTGCGGACAGGCGACCGAACGGTCTGCAAAGTGGCGCAAAAGCGGGAGGAATATCTGGGCGGGCCCGAGATGGCGCGCCGAGATGTACATATGCGCCGGAAGAAGGCGGCCGGAAAGCGTGCCCCGTTTTTTCGCAAAAGACTGGGATGCATTTTCCGCTCGAGGCCTCAACCGGAAAATGCATCCCGTTCTGAGCGCGGGATCTGGGACGCAGTTTCCGCCAAGGGCCGCAAAAGGAAAGCGCATCCCATTCTGACGCCGGATTCCGGGTCGCAATTTCCGCGGGGCCCTCGATAAAAGAAAAGGACCCCTTTTCAGAGGTCCTAGTCAATTCAAGGTGGCGGGGAAGGGAATCGAACCCCTGACACGAGGATTTTCAGTCCTCTGCTCTACCAACTGAGCTACCCAGCCATTTGAGGTGTGCCTTGTTTCAAGGCTTGATTAGTATAACCAAGGACGCGTTCCGGTCAACCGAGAATTTTAAAAAAGTTTTTGAGCACAGCCTCGGTTCTATAAATCGGCACGTCAGAGGCATCAGCCGGCAGCAAGAAGTTTTTCACTCAGAGCCGCACGGGCAAACTCACTTGGCGTCATCCCCTCGGCAGCCGCCCGTCGACGAATGGCCTCCTTCATTCCCAGAGGAATCTTGACCGACAGCGTTGCCGCCCCCTCACCTGAGAGCGGGGGCCGTCCATGCACGATCCCACCAACGGTGTGTTCGCCATCCGGAAACTCTCCGCGCTCGTACGACTCGCACCACGCGTCAATCATTTCATCCGTTACAACCTGACCATTAGCGGCCGTATACGTCTTGCCCATCATCGACCCCTTTGCCGAGCCTGTTCAATCTCCTGCCAAAATTTCTTCTGGACTGGAGACAAGGCATGAATGATAAGCCACCCACGGACAAGCTCGACCGCGCCAAGCTCCACGCTTCGTCCGTCTGGGAGCCATCCAATCGCAAGCCATCTCGGCGGCTCGTCCTTCGACTCGCGACGAATGCACTCAGTAACCGCAAGCCAGGCACCAAGCACCTGCTTTTCCGTCAAGTGTTTTTTGGCGTTCGGATGGATCTCAACATCCATGCATCTTCTCCTCCATCTTACCCAATTTCGTATGACGAAAGTCCACTGTCGCCAATTCTTAAGCCGGCACGCGTTGGAGAGCAGGAGTCGAAACAATGATTGAAGGACGCTCTAGTACGGCCCAGGCGCCGAGGCAGGAGCACATGCGCCAAGGACGAACGTTTTCGTAGCGCGCGAGGATATTGCCGTCGCGATCGATGAAGGCGATGTCGATGGGATAGGCCATAAAACACGTATGGACCGAAGAGCAGCGTGGAAACGCCATGACGAGCGGCAGGCCGTTGGCGGCAACCGGACGCCGTCCCAGCATGCCGCGCAGGCGCACGACAAACGACTCCGCCACCACAAACTCGGCCGGCGTCCAACCCAGCCTGTTGAGTGCCCGCGCGTAAGCGATGTAGGACGAGACCGCGGTCACATGACCACCCCCGGACGCCATGGATCGACCGTCACCGCGCGCTCGTGCGACAACGTTGTCGGCGCCCCCAGCGGAACGCCAGCGATGCTGAGAGAAGTCGGCCACGGCTCATAGTGCATGGTGCAGGTGTAGGTCCTAAACGTACCGGATAGGGAGAGCAGGCCACCATCCGATGCCTTCGCGCCTTGCTCGCTCGACACTTCGATCTGCAAGTCATAGCCTTCCATGGCATTCAGAATTTGAGTCTGGACCGTCACCGAGGCATCGGCAGAGTTCTCGTCACCCTCCCCGCCCGGCGCCACAGCGTGCGCCAACACGATGTCGGGCACCACGCGGTCGAAGCGCGCGACAGCGCTGGCAAAGATCATGACGTTGTACACGATGAGTGCCAGCACCAGCAAAACGGGCGTAACCACTGCCATCTCCACCGTCGCTTGGGCGCGCTCCTCGCGCAGACGCATGCGGATACTCATTACGACCCACCGCCCAGAGCGCCAACCAGCGTGGCGACATCGACGGTGAGTGGGATGGAGCCGCCGCCGGGCAGAGGAATCTCCGCAAGCGTGAACACCGTACCGCTAATGGTGCGTTCGACTTGATATTCCAACGCCTCGCAAAGTGCCTTGGGATCGGTCACGCCCAACGGAATACTTCGCAGCTTGTCTTGCGCTTGAGAGAGACCAGCAACGTCAGACCCCGGACTCTTAATGACGTTGGCGGAATCGGTCAGCACCGGCTTTCGCAGGCGCAAGTCGCACGGTTCCAGACCCAACGCCGCCACGGACGCCGAAACGGTATCGCCGAGCCACGATGCGATGGAGCCCAACGCGCCGCTGCCCCCTCCTAGGCCCTTAATCATCTCGTCCATAAGTTCGTCGGCCGAACCTTGGATATCACCGTATCCTACGAGCAGCCGTCCCCAAACATCCATGACGCCATCGAGGACGCCGGCAACGCCGCCCGAGCGTTCCTTCAATGTCGAGAAAAATCGCGAAAGCACGTTGTTTTGTGCCGTCGCCTCATCGGGCGCCAGCACCGCGGCAGAGATAGCACCGCGATCGCCAAGCCTGACTGCCGTGTTAAACGAAGAGTTGAGCTCATCGGGGCTCGAGATGGCACCCGAAGCCGCAAAGGCAACCACGCCGTTGCGACCGGGCGGAGCGATACGCGGACGCTTGCCCGAAAGCGCTTTAATGGCCTGGTCAAACGCATTGCCCGCACGGTCGGCCTCATCCTCGGCCTGACGCTCAAGTTCGAGTTCTTTGTTGCGGCAGTCGACGTAGTCTTCCAGGGCCTCTTTGAACTTGTCAAAGTGGTATTCGAAGCCCCTTTCGACAGAAGTCGTTGCAATCGCAACGTACCCTAAAGACGACACACCGAAATGGCATTCGCTACACGTTTCGTGACCGTCAAAATCTGCGACGGATGCCAGCCCACCCGGCTTTCCTTTTTTGTAATTTGGACAGTCAGTCCCATAATGCAAATAGGTAACTTTATCTACTTCACTCGTGGGCCAACGTGCATCGGTATAGAGTTCAGTCGTCCGCGCCTCATCTGGATTTCGCGGAAGGAAAGGGATGCGGGCGGAAACTTTGCCGTCCTTTTCAGTTATATATGCCCGCTCGACTTCTTCGCTCGCATACGCGAAGAACGCCTTTCGTGCAGCAGAATCTGCCTGTTTTTCCGGACCCTCGCCAAGCGGCTTCTCATTTGCCAGGCGCTGGCGATAGTAGGCCTTCGCGCGATCGAGCGCCACTTGCGGCTCCCACGTAACGCTCGAAGCGTAATGTGGATTTTGAGCACCAGAGAGATCCGCTAGGCTTTTCGCACGCTCCCACATGCAAGAACAGCTGCTGACCGAGCCCTTGTCCGACCCACCACAATCCGCCAGCCAAGCGCGCTCTTTAGCCTTCGCCGTGTCCTCAGAAGCCTTCCGCAGCTCCTCGGCCGCACGCTCTAAATCATCTGATGTGCCTTTAATGGTATCGGTCGAAATCTCTGACCCTTTGAGCGCAGCGAAGTCCGACTCGGATGTCCTGGGCACGGCAAGCGCCGTACCGGTATAGGTCACACTATCGGCATCCTGCGCCGACACCGCCTGCGTGGCACGCGCGGCGATCAGATACGGCAGAGCCGTCTCGATTTTCTGTAAGCCTTCCGATGCGCTTTTGGCAAACTTGTTGCGCGTTTTAATGATCTCAATCCCGGTGTCGACCATATTGCCGGCAACTGGTTCGGCACCCGGGATGAGGATGGCGACCAGGCCCGTCCCGATCGTGGCAAACCCCGCTAGCCCCAGACTCAAGCTGCTCGCATCAACCACCGTGGCAGCCGTGTGATAGGACGACACTACGTTGGCACCCGCCAGCGCGCCGCTATCGGCCGCCACCTGAGTATCCCCGGCACGCGACATGCTCCATATCGCCGCGGTCGACGAAAACAACAACGTGAGCACCACTAGGATGACCACGGCAGAAGAAAGCGTGGTATAGGCGCCGTCTTCGATAAACAGATCAACACCGGCGCGGCCCATAAAGCCGCCTCGCTTGCGATGGCAGCTCGGACGGCGCGTCAAAACGCATCTAGACCAGAAACGCTTAATCCCATGCAGCAATCCACGAATCATAATCTCCCTCCAGCCATTCTGGACGTGATTGATACGAGACATCGACCTTGAGCTCAACGTAGCCACCCTCGGCGGTACCACCCATAGCCTGCGCAAACGCACCGATCACAGGCAACGGCTTGACCTCGCCGGAAACGGACACGGACGAGACGCCACCCGCATCGGCCCGGCTAAGCTCGATATCCCACGACAACGGCCCGCCGGCATGAAAGATCGAAACGTTGGGCACTGCGGCAAGCCGGCGGCGGGTGAACTCCTTAAGATCGTCGTCCTCCGCCGTCGTCGTGGTCATAAGCCGCGCGGTCTCGGCGGCGGCAGACTCCATGACCGCGCGCGTATAAAGCAGGCACACCGGTTGCAGTGCGAGAAGGATGAGCGTCAGAAACGTCGGCAGCAAAAAAGCGGCCTCGACCGTAGACTGCGCCCGGTCCTCGCGCGCGATATCAATACAACGCGATGTCCTTAGCGCCCGCAGCGGCGTCGATAACCGACGTCGAGGCAACGCCATGGGATGCCGCCCGCTCAACCAGCGCCGCCAAGCGTCCATCGGTGCCAGCACGCCAAAGTCCCACAATCGCCAGCACGATCGATAACAGCGCCACCGTGACGATGGCGTATTCGACCGTCGCCTGGGCAGATTCCTCACGCAAAACGCCATGCATTTCACGATCCCTCCTTTGAGCTTATTGTTTGCGGGACCAGACGCACGGCGCGCAGACGACACGAAGCATCGCCAGCATCCGCGGCAACCGTCACCATATCGACCCAGCCGCGCCCATCGCGCACGATGGCGCCCCATACGTTGCCCTTAATATCGAGATAGCCGCTCAGGGCGAGCTGGGCCGTTGGCACCTCGCGGTAGGCGCGTAACATATCCGCCGCTGCCTCGGTCATCGGTCGGTCCTCGGACCATGCAAGCCGGACCGCAATCGCGTTGTCCTCAGGCAAATCCGTCGCAGTGCCAGACCGCTTGTCGAGCGTCCGCAGAAAGGTTTGCGCCGTGACAGCGACATCCGAATCGCCCGCATCTCGCATCTCATCTTTTTGAGACGCCACCGCCGAATCTGAGCCCGAATCGAAGGCGGCCCCAGGACGCTGCTGCCGCGCGGCGTTAAGCCCCCAAACCGCCACTGCCACCGCCACAACCACACAGGCAAACACCAGCAGTGCGCCGACAGGCCGCCTACCCTCTACAGGCTGTTGATGCCCTCGCTGATAGCGTTCCATAGATCTTGGACCTTGCCCTTAAATGCGACAATGGCAATGATGGCGATCACCACGAGCACGCCGACCAAGATGGCGTATTCGGTGGTGCCCTGCGCACTCTCCTCCTGCAGTAGCTCCCCGGCATGCTGGCGAGCGCGAATTGACTGGCAAACAGCCCAGCTCCAGACCTTGCCAGCAACGTCAGTCATCGTGTTCATGTATTCCTCCCTACATCATCCCGCCTGCTCCCAGCAGCGGGCCCAATATGGACAGAAGCAACGCCGGCAAGATGAGCGTGCCGGTGGGAATCAGCAGCTTGACGGGCGCACGCTCAATCTCGCGCTCGACCGCGGCGCGATGAGCCGCACGGATCTCGCGACTTTGAGCGGCCAGCGTCTCGGAAAGTGGGGCACCCAGGGCGAGTGCCTGCCCCACCGTGATGGCAAAGGTCTCGAGCGCTCGCACGTCCAGGTCGCGCGCGGCGGCCAACAACTCGTCCTCACGCGTGCCCACGCCCACCTGCCACGCCATGCAGGCCCGCTCAAGGCGAAGAGCCAACACTGACCGGCGGTTGGCGCAGAAAATCTCAAGCGCCGCATCAAACGAAA
>CABQMC010000011.1 GCA_902465115.1 uncultured Collinsella sp. | reverse complement strand
GAACCCCCAACAGCCGGCACCAAAAACCGGAGTTCTACCGTTGAACTACGTCCCAATGTGTGGTGTTGCCCAAAAGCAACTCGTTTAGTTTACCTAATCTGCGAGGGCATCGCAAACGCCATCGAGCAGGCGTACGGCGAGTGTCTGCGCGTCGCTGGCCGTGAAGGTGCCGTTGTAGCGCGTCATGCCCGTGAGCTCAATGCGAATGCGAGCCGGCTTCTGCTGCGCGGCGACATTGGCAGTGCGGATGCGCTGGGCCAGGTTGTGGCACTCGGCGAGGGCGATCGTGGCGCGCGGCGCTGCATCTGCGGGCAGCTCATCGCTTGCGATCTCGAGCACTAGGTCAACGTCGGTTGGGACCTCGGAGTCGCAGAGCATCATGCCGCTGTTGTCGGTCGTTGCCGTGGCGATATTCCACATGCGCGACGCAACGCTGCGTGCGATGGGGTCCTCGCCGATAACGGCAATCTGGAAGCGCTCGAGCACGTTGGCGGCGCGAGCAAAACCGATACGGGACTCGGCTTCGGTGACCGAGGGCTTGCCCTCCCACACATGGTGCAGGCGGTTGATGTAGGCGTAGGTGTCCTGGAAGGCCATGCCGTCGGCAAACAGGCCGACATTTTCCTGGAACTGCTGCAGGGCGGCCTCGGTATGCGGACCAAAGTAGCCGTCGTCTTCGCCACAGGCAAAGCCCAAAACGTTGAGAGCGCGCTGCAGGGCCTGCACATCGGCGCCATGGAAATTGGGCATGCGCAGATAGAGGGTGCGGTCGCCCAGCTTATACGAAGCGTCTACAAGGGCGCTCCAACAGGGGATATCGACGGCATGACCGGCAGCAAGGCCGCTGTCGAGCCTGAAGGTGCTGACGGCCTGCTCAGTGGTGGCTCCAAAGTACTTGTCGGTGACTTCGGCGGCATCAATCGTGTAGCCGAGCTGCAGGAGACGAGACTGCACGTCCTCGACGGCTGCTCCTTGCATGCCCGTTGTAATAGGTTCCATGAACGAACCCCTTTCGGCGTACCATTCGTACTATTTGAGCGTCTGTCGGATAGACAACGCAAAGGGATGCATAAACATGCACTCAACAGTGTAGCAAGTTGTGCCTAAATACGCTGCTGACAGGTTTTATAACCCCCGTTAGTTAAGGCGCTCCACAAAGAAATCTGCCATGGAGAGGAACAGCTCGCGTGCGTGCGGATCAAGCTCAACGTTCTCGATGGCCGCTTTGGCCTTAGCGGTCAGGTCGAGCGCGTAAGTGTGGGCGTAATCGATGGAGCCGGTTTCCTGAAAGATCTCCACGGCGCGTGCGAGCTGCGCGGGATCATCGGTACCCGAGGAAAGAATCGCCTCGACCTCGTCGTGGTGGCGCTCATCAGAGAGGGCGTGTACGGCGACAAGCGTGCGCTTGCCCTCGGTGATGTCGGTGCGGAAGTCCTTGTTGGCGGCTTCCTTAGTGCCGACAAGGTTGAGCAGGTCGTCCTGAATCTGAAAGGCGAGGCCCGTGTGCAGGCCAAAGGCGCGCAGCGCTTCGATTTGCTCATCGCTGCCGCCGCCGATAATGGCTCCGGCGGCAAGCGGCGTGGCTCCGCTGTAAAACGCGGTCTTGTGCGTCGCCATGTTCAGGTAGTCATCAACCGAGATATCAAAGCGCCCGTCACGGACCCAACCCAGGTCGAGCGCCTGGCCCTCGATGGTGCGAACGATCATCTCGGTAAGCTCGTGGAGCACACGCAGCTTCACGTCGGACTCCAGCGTGGGGTCGTCGAGAACGGTCTTGGTGACCATGGTGAGCGCCAGGTCGCCACAATTGATGGCAAGCCCCGTGCCCTCGGTAAGGTGCATGCAGGGCTTGCCTCGACGAAGCTGTCCGTTGTCGGCGATGTCGTCGTGGATCAGCGCGCCCGACTGGAAATGCTCGATGGCTGCCGCAGCGCTGCGGGCACTCTCAAAGCTACCGCCCACTGCGGTTGCGGCGAGCATGCAGATAAGCGGGCGGTGGCGCTTGCCGGCGTTGGCCGTAAAAGCCGAGAGCGGCGCGTACAGGTAGCGCTCGATATCGGCAGAGGTCGCCTGTCCGTCAAAGAACGTGGCCAGATAGTCGTTAATCTGGTCAAAGTGCTGGGCTAAAAAGCTGGTAAACGGACTGGACACGGGTTCTCGCATTCTTTCTGAGGTTGCATTGGTGCAATATGCAGACAACATATTGCCACATCAGGGCGTTTGGCGCGGCAGTTTTGGCGATTTAGGGCAACGGGCGTGCGTTTGATAGAGCGCGCCTAAATCAGCCTAAAATGCTCGAGCGCCGCAACGACACCGTCGTGATCGACGGTGTCGGTCACGTAATCGGCCTTATCCTTGAGATAGTCCGGCGCATTGCCCATGGCGATACCGACATCGACGGCGTTCATCAGCGAGACGTCATTGCTGGCGTCGCCGATGCCGTATACGGTTCCGTGGTGGGGGTCGAGGGCGTCGAGTACAGACTGGATGCCCCCGCGCTTCGTGCATTCGCGGGGCGAGATTTCGGTTACCTCGAGTTCGAGCTCGTTAAAGCACAGCAGCGGCTCAAGTGCCTTATCTTGAGCGATGTGGTTGGCGAGCGATGTAGACATCAAGATCTTGTAGACACTGTAATGTTGCAGCTGCGTGACTGCGTCGCCCAGGGTGCGCGCGTATCCGGGAGCATCGGGCGCATCGGCACTCATGCGCACGACGCCGTTGAGGCCCTCAAAGCGGATGACCTCGCCCGATTGCTCAAGGTAGGGGGCAAGACGCTGCAGCATACTGGGCGTCATCGACAGATCGCGAATTGCGTGTCCGTTGATCTCGGCGTAACCGCCCGCAAGACAGACGATGCCGGTCCAAGGCAGCTCAAGCAGTTTGGGGTGGATGCAGCTGAGGGTACGTCCCGTGCAGATAAAGGCCATGTTGCCGTTGGCGACAAACTCGCGGATTGCCTGCGAAACCGCCTCGTTGGGATATGGGGAGAGGTCCCGCTCGTCTTCGGGAAGGTCTTGGGCGAGCCTGGGGTCTTGCCAGGCGAGCGTTCCGTCGATATCAAAGAAGCAAATATCGCCGCGCTTATGGGCTGCGCTGGCGGCAGGGGAGGCCGAGGCGGTGGGCACAAATTCCGGCTCGAGGCCCATGATCTGGTCAAAATGCTCTTTAACGCGGGGAACGGAGATGCCGATGACCACCTGGGCGGTCTTGCCCGTAATGATGAGGCCCTTGGCGCCCACCGCGACAAACGACGCGTTATCTGCAACGATGGAAGGGTCTGCGACCTCGACGCGCAGGCGCGTGGCGCAGTTGGTTGCGCCCACGATATTGCCAACGCCACCTAAAAGCTGAATTACCCGCTCAGCGAGGACGTGATCTTGATCGGATCGACTATCGACCTCGTCATTGGGGGATTGCTCTTTGGCAAAGTCGCTTCCCGTTAAACAATCGATTGCCGCGCGATTGGCAACATGATCCTCGCGGCCCGGTGTCTTAAGGTCATAGACTAAGATGAGTGCTCGAAAACTAACAAAAAAGATGAGGCTAAAGGCAAGGCCGATACCGAGCGCCAAAAGATAGGCACCGGCATGCGTGCGCATGAGCGGAATAAAGTTGAAGGCTGCCATCTCCATGAGGCCGCCCGAGAAGATGCCGACGATGCCAAAGAGATTCATGGTTGTGGCAAGGCAAGACGATAAGACGGCGTAGAGCAAAAAGAGCCCGGGGTGGGTGAACATAAAGAGAAACTCGAGTGGCTCGGTAACGCCGCAAACCACCGAGGCGATGATGGCGGGAGCAAGGATGACCCTGAGGCCGGCGCGGCGCTCGGGTTTTGCGGTGGAGTAGAACGCAGCTGCGATGGCAGGAAGGCCAAAGAGCTTGACCCAGCCGGTGGCGGTAAAACCGGCCCACGGCGCAAGTTCATTAAGGGGGCGCGTGCTATGGGAGAGGATGGGGAGCAAACTGCTCCACGTGGCGTAGATGCCGTCGTTAATGACCAGGTTGTCGTAGTAGATCGGCATGTAGAGCAGGTGGTGCAGGCCAAAGGGCTCGAGTGCTCGTTCTAAAAAGACAAAGATGCCCACGCCAAAGGGGCCGACGCTCGTAAGTGCATGGCGCAGCGTTTCGGTCATTGCGTATACGGAGGGCACGATGGCGGCCGAGATAGCGGCAAGGGCAAACACGGCAAAAAAGCTGATGAGGTAGACCAGTGAGGAGCCCGAGAAGGTGCCGAGCCAATCGGGAACCTTGGCATCGTAGAAGCGGTCATGGATGGCGACGACGGTTGCCGATACCGCCAGCGGGCCGATAATGCCGGTGTCGAGCGTCTTGATGCCGTCGATGATGGTGATGCCGCTAGCGGAGGTCAAAGACGACGGGTACTTAAGTCCAAGATTGTCTCCGCTCAGCTTAATGATTTCGCTCAAAAAGAAGCAATAGGCAAAATAGGCCACGAGTGCCTCGAGGCAGCAACGTGCCGGTTGCTTTTGGGCAAGGCCGATGGGCAGCGCTACAGCAAAAAGGAGCGGAAGGCGCTTAAAGACCGTCCACGAGCCGCGCTGGATGATGGTCCAAAAAACATACCAAGGGGTTCCGTATACGGCGAGATCGCCGACGATGTCCGCAGTCGTTGCGAGAGCGGAGACGCCGACCATGAGGCCTGATATAGAAAACAGCATGGCGGGCGCGAACATTGCCCCGCCAAAGCGTTGGATTTTTTGCAGCATGTTCTGCCTCCCGAATATCGAGGTGCGTTGCGGGTGGTGAAACGTTTAAACAATGGATTCATTGTAGAGGACCGGACGATTGTCGTGCCGGCAGTTTTGAGTGAAACCGATTTGGGCATGACAGAAGCCGTCAACGGTTAAATACTGTCGCTTTGCCGATAATCGGTTTAAACAACTTTAAGAAATGCTATCGTTCCTAGCCATACATATTCATTAGAGGTGAAGTCATGCCAAAAGCGATTTACGAAGGAATCTACCGCGAGATCCGTTCGCGCATCATTAACGGGACCTATGCGTTTCAGGAGATGCTGCCAACCGAAGCCGAGCTGACCGCGGAATTTGGCTGCACGCGCAATACCGTCCGCCGCGCTTTGAGCATGCTGGCCGACGGGATGTTTGTGCAGCCCATACACGGCAAGGGCGTGCGCGTTATTTGGCTTAAGGGCGAAACCGACATGTTGGGCGCACTCGAAGAGGTTGAGTCGTTTGGCGAGTTTGCAAAGCGCAACAATGCCGTTGCATCGACGGACGTTAAGTCTTTTGAACATCTGGTCTGCACCGAGCAACTCTCTCGTCACCTGGGCTTTAAGGTGGGCGAGGAGTTGATTCGCGTGGTGCGTGTCCGTAGCCTTAACGGTAGCGCTCGCCAGGTGGACCACGGCTATTTTCTGGAGTCGATCGCCAAAGGCCTGACGCCCGAGATCGCCGCAAAGTCAATTTACGACTATCTGGAGCACAAACGCGGCGTCAAAGTGATGGCGAGTCGCCGTACGGTGAGCGTCGAGCTTGCCAACGATGAGGACTGCAGCTATCTTGACCTTGGCAAATACAACTGCGTTGCCGTCATGGAGAGCCAGTCGTACACCTCGGACGGCATCTTGTTCGAGGTCACGCATGCCCGCACGCATCCCGAGATCTTCCACTACCGCGTCAACTCCAAGCGATAGCCGGCTAGCTCGCAGCCTGGCGAGGCTCATGCCCTCAAAGAGAAAACGCCCGGTCAAACCGACGATGCATCGGCTTGACCGGGCGTTTTCTCTATATTCGATAACAAATAATTGTTTATACAAAACTTGTCAAGTATCAAGTTGAAATTACCGTTCACCGAAGTTTTTCTACCGCTCTAGTAATACTTGTTCAAACAACTAGCCAAATAGCGTATCGTACAAATCAGCAAAAGGGGCAAAGTCCCCGAGCCAATCTCCGAAGGCGGCGGCAAAGGGTGCCGCCACGGTGTGAAAGGGTGGATTGTAATGAAGAACGAAATGAGCAGAAGGCAGTTCCTGGGCTTTGCTGGTTCCGCGGCTGCGGTTCTTGGTCTGGGTCTCGTGGGCTGCGGC
The DNA here is from genome assembly GCA_902465115.1 of uncultured Collinsella sp. Classification (GTDB taxonomy): domain Bacteria; phylum Actinomycetota; class Coriobacteriia; order Coriobacteriales; family Coriobacteriaceae; genus Collinsella. The sequence goes on along the minus strand of CABQMC010000011.1, from coordinate 11,391 downwards.
GGTTCTGCCGGCTCCGGCTCCTCTGCTTCTGGTGACGCTGCCGAGGTCTACTTCCTCCAATTCAAGCCCGAGGTCGACAAGGAGTGGAAGGAGATCGCCAAGGCCTATAAGAAGGAGAAGGGCGTCGAGGTCAAGATCGTGACCGCCGCCTCCAACACTTACGAGGAGAAGCTCAAGTCCGAGATGTCCAAGAGCTCCGCTCCGACCCTGTTCCAGGTCAACGGCCCCACCGGTCTTAAGAACTGGAAGGATTACTGCGCCGACCTGTCCGATACCAAGCTCCGCGGTGAGCTCATTGACGACTCCCTGGCTCTGCAGTCCGATGGCAAGGATCTGGGTATCGACTGGGTCCAGGAGAGCTACGGCATCATCTACAACAAGCAGCTGCTCGAGAAGGCTGGCTACAAGGCCGAGGACATCAACTCCTTCGACAAGCTGAAGGCTTGTGCCGACGACATCCAGGCCCGCAAGGACGAGCTTGGTGTTGAGGGTGCCTTTACTTCTGCCGGCATGGATGACTCCTCCAGCTGGCGCTACACCACCCACCTCGCCAACCTCCCGCTCTACTACGAGTTCGAGAAGGAGCACAACCAGGAGGACGACGAGATCAAGGGCGAGTATCTCGACAACTTCAAGCAGATTTTCGACCTGTACATCACCGACTCCACCTGCGATCCTTCGCAGCTTGCCTCCAAGACCGGCGACGACGCCACCAACGAGTTCGCAACCGGCAAGGCCGTCTTCTATCAGAACGGTTCTTGGGCCTACGCTGACCTCACCAAGGCCGGCATGACCGACGATCAGATTGGCATGATGCCCATCTACATCGGTGTCGACGGCGAGGAGAACCAGGGCCTGTGCTCCGGCGGCGAGAACTACTGGTGCGTCAGCTCCCAGGCTTCCGAGGATGCCCAGAAGGCCACCGAGGACTTCATGTATTGGTGCGTCACTTCTGACACCGCCACCAGCATCATCGCTGACAAGATGGGTCTGACTGCCCCGTTCAAGAGCGCTAAGGAGACCACCAACGTCTTCTCGCAGCAGGCCGTTGCCATGGCCAAGGACGGCAAGAAGACCGTCGCTTGGGACTTCGTCTACATTCCCTCCGAGGAGTGGAAGAAGAACCTCAAGCAGGCTCTGATTGCCTATGCTGCCGACAACAGCAAGTGGGACGGCGTCAAGAACGCCTTCGTCGATGGCTGGAAGACCGAGAAGGCTGCTTCCGAGTAAGCAGTTGCTGCCCAAGCTATCTGATTAGCGACAGGGGGCGGGCAGACGTTGGTTTGCCCGCCCCCTGCATATTGAAAGGACCCTTCTATGGGCAAAGCACTCAAGCGCTGGTGGCCGCTCTTTATGCTGCCCACGTGTCTGGCGTTTATGATCGGGTTCGTGATCCCCTTTATCCAGGGTTTCTATCTCTCGTTCTGCCAGTTTATTACCATCAACAACACGCACTTTGTCGGTATCGAGAACTACGTGCGCGCACTGTCCGATCCGCAGTTTGCCACGTCGTTCTTCTTTACCGTGGCGTTTGCCTTCCTGTCGACGGTGCTCATCAACGTGATCGCCCTCGCCATCGCGCAGGCGCTCACCCGCAAAGCGCTCAAGGGCACCAACATCTTCCGTACGATCTTCTTTATGCCTAACCTGATCGGCGGCATCGTGCTGGGCTACATCTGGCAGATTCTGATCAACTGCCTGCTCTCCAACGTGGGCGCCCAGCTCATCGCCCTTAACTCTGCTGCTGGCTTCTGGGGCCTTATCATCCTGACCCTGTGGCAGCAGGTCGGCTACATGATGATCATCTACATCGCTGGTCTGCAGTCCATTCCGTCCGACTACATCGAGGCCGCCAAGGTCGACGGTGCCACGGCATGGCAGACGTTTTGGAAGGTTAAGATCCCTAACCTGATGCCGACCATCACCATCTGCCTGTTCCTGTCCATCACCAACGGCTTTAAGCTGTTCGACCAGAACCTCGCCCTTACCGGCGGCGCCCCCGCGCACTCCACCGAGATGCTCGCCCTGAACATCTACAACACGTTCTATTCGCGTGCCGGTATCGCATGGCAGGGCATCGGTCAGGCCAAGGCGGTTATCTTCTGCATCCTGGTCGTAGCCATCTCCATGATTCAGCTTAAGGCCACGAGGTCCAAGGAGGTGCAGCAGTAATGAAACGCGATAAGGTTATCAACCGCGCGCTCTCGATTTTCTTTACGATTCTGTCGCTCGCGTGGATCTACCCCGTGTTCATGATTGCGCTCAATTCCTTTAAAAAGGCAACTGCAATCAGCACCACCACGGCATTCGATCTGCTCACGCCCGAGACGTTCAACGGCCTCGCAAACTACATGCATGCCCTTAACGAGCAGGGCTTTGCCTCGGCATTTATGTACTCGCTCATCATCACGGTCACGTCGGTCGTGCTGATTCTGGTGTGCTGCTCCATGTGTGCTTGGTACGTAGTGCGCGTCAACAGCAAGATCTCGAACTTCTTCTATTACCTGTTCGTCTTCTCGATGGTCGTGCCCTTCCAGATGCTCATGTTCACGCTGTCCAATTTGGCGGACCGCATCGGCTTCAACACGCCGTTCAACATCTGCTTTATCTACCTCGGCTTTGGCGCGGGCCTGGCGGTCTTTATGTTCGCCGGCTTTGTAAAGAACATTCCGCTCGAGATCGAAGAGGCGGCCATGATCGACGGCTGCAACCCGGTCCAGGTGTTCTTTAAGATCGTCCTTCCCATCATGAAGCCCACCTATCTTTCGGTCGGCATCCTCGAGACCATGTGGGTCTGGAACGACTATCTGCTGCCCTACCTTACGCTCGACTCCACCAAGTACAAGACCATTCCTATCTTGATCCAGTACTTCCGCGGCGGCTACGGCCACGTCGAGCTCGGTCCCATGATGGCCTGCATCATGATGGTCGTTATCCCCATCGTCATCATGTACATCCTCTGTCAGAAGTACATCATCGACGGCGTGGTGGCAGGTGCCGTCAAGGGCTGATGCCGTAACTGTTTTGCAAGTTTCTGCGGCGCCCCTCAGCGTGGCGCCGCATATCGAAAGGTAGAGACATGGCCGAGATCGTTCTCAAACATGTTCAGAAGGTGTATCCCAACAACGAGTCCAAAAAGAAGGGCTTCTTTGGCAAAAAGAAGAAGACCGAGGAGAAGAAGCACAACCTCAAGGTTACCGAGGACGGCGTGCTTGCGGTGGAGGACTTTAACCTCACCGTGCATGACCAGGAGTTTATCGTTCTCGTCGGCCCGTCTGGCTGTGGTAAGTCCACGACGATGCGCATGGTCGCTGGCCTGGAGGACATCACCTCGGGCGATGTGCTCATCGACGGCAAGCGCGTCAACGACGTGGCGCCCAAGGACCGCGACATCGCCATGGTGTTCCAGAGCTATGCTCTGTACCCCAATATGACGGTGTACGAGAACATGGCGTTTACGCTTGAGCTCAAGAAGGTCCCCAAGGACGAGATCGACCGCAAGGTTCGCTCTGCTGCCGAGATTCTGGGCATTACCGAGTACCTCGACCGTAAGCCCAAGGCGCTTTCGGGCGGCCAGCGCCAGCGTGTCGCTATCGGCCGCGCCATCGTGCGAGACCCCAAGGTCTTCCTGATGGACGAGCCGCTGTCCAACCTGGACGCCAAGCTGCGTAACCAGATGCGAGCCGAGCTCATTAAGCTGCGTCACGAGATCAAGGGCACCTTCATCTACGTTACTCACGACCAGACCGAGGCCATGACCCTTGGCGACCGCATCGTGGTCATGAAGGACGGCGTCGTCCAGCAGATCGCCACGCCGCAGGAGGTCTTCAGCCATCCCGCGAACATCTTCGTCGCCGGCTTCATCGGCGTGCCGCAGATGAACTTCTTCGATGCCCAGCTGGTGCGCTCGGGCAATGGCTTTACCGTCAAGACCGAGGATATGAACGTGGCGCTCGCCCCCGAGACTTGCGCTCAGCTTGCCCTCAACTGGGACGGCGGCGACGTGAAGGAGATTACGGCCGGCGTGCGTCCCGAGCAGATCCTGCTTGCCGACAAGGACGAGGAGGGTGCGCTCCAGGGCACCGTCGAGGTGACCGAGCTCATGGGCTCGACCGAGCATGTCCACGTGACCGCTCCCGACGGCCAGTTTGTTCTGATTATCCCCGTCGTCGACCTCGAGGCCAAGGGCGCGCTCAAGGCTGGCGACACCATCTGGTTCAAGTTCGAGAAGAACGCGACCCATCTCTTCGATAAGGTCTCTGGCAAGAACCTTATCTAGGCCCGGTGCATCCGGACCCTCCCTTTGGGCGACTGCGGTATTGCCATCCTTTTGCCGCGGTCACATATAAGGCTCCCCTCCCGTCCGCTGGGCGAGAGGGGAGCCTTTCTTTGTATCGGGGTTGTCTGTAGGTTTGTTTGTCTCGAACTGTAACAGGTAGAGGGCCAAATTGAGCCTAGATGTTACAGATTGAGACAGCGTCGAGCTGCCTGTCCTTCCGTCTTGATCTGTAACAGGTAGACTCAATTTTGTCGGCTAGATGTTACAGGTCGAGATTTTTGGTCGAGGCAGGTCACGGACAACACAGGGGCACAAAAAACGGAGCCGCGTTGCCGCGACTCCGCTTTCAAGAGGATGGGTAAAGGGAGCGAAATTAGCTCAGGTGCCAAATCTCGTCGTTGTACTGGGAGATGGTGCGGTCGGACGAGAAGGTGCCGGCGTTGGCGATATTGATGAGCGCCTTGCGCATCCAGGCGTCCTGGTCCTCATAGTCGGCCAGCACGCGCTCCTTGGTCTGGATGTACTCCTCGATGTCGAGCAGGGCCATAAACCAGTCCTTGCCCTTAATGTCGTCGTGCAGGCGCTGCAGGCGCTCGGCGTTGCCGGTCGCCATAAAGGCGGGGTTGGTGATGAAGTCCACCAGCAGTTTAATGCCGGGCTTGCGGTAAAGTGCACCGGCGCTGTAGGTGCCGTCGGCATAGAGCTGCTCGACCTGCTTGGACGAGGCACCAAAGGTATAGATATTCTCGTCGCCCACGAGCTCGGCAATCTCCACGTTGGCACCGTCGAGCGTGCACAGGGTTAGGGCGCCGTTGAGCATGAACTTCATGTTGGAGGTGCCGCTCGCCTCCTTGGAGGCCAGGCTGATCTGCTCGGAGATGTCAGCGGCGGGGATCACGCGCTCGGCGGCGGTGACGTTGTAGTTCTCGATCATGACAACCTGCAGGTAGGGAGCCACGTCGGGGTCGTTTGCAATCCACTGCGACAGCGTCAAGATCAGATGGATGATGTCCTGCGCGATAGTGTAGGCAGGCGCCGCCTTGCCGCCAAAGATGATGGTGACGGGGTGCTTAGGTCTGTTGCCGTTCTTGATATCGAGGTACTTCCAGATGATGTAGAGCGCGAGCATCTGCTGGCGCTTGTACTCGTGGATGCGCTTGACCTGGACGTCGATGATGGCGTTGGAGGGAATGGTCACGCCCTGCTCGAGCGCCATGAACTGGCGCATGATGGCCTTGGCCTCGACCTTGGTGGCGGTCAGGCGCTCAAGAACGTCCTTGTCGTCGGCGAACTTGGCGAGTTTGCTCAGATCGCCGGTGCTGCGCCAGTCGGTGCCGATCACATCGTCGAGCAGGCTGGCGAGCGCGGGGTTGGCCCCATGGATCCAGCGGCGGAAGGTGATGCCGTTGGTCTTGTTGGAGAACTTCTCGGGATAGATTTCGTAGAACGGATGAAGCTCGGTGTCCTCCAGGATCTTGGTGTGGAGGGCGGCTACGCCGTTGATGGAGAAGCCAAAGTGGATGTCCATGTGGGCCATGTGGACGGTGTCGTGCTCGTCGATGATGGCGACGCGCGGGCCATCGTGCTCGGCCTTCGCGATCTCATCGAGCTTGACGATAATGTCGGCGATGGCAGGGGAGACCTTCCGCAGGCTGGTGAGCGGCCACTTCTCGAGCGCCTCGGCAAGAATCGTGTGGTTAGTGTAAGCGACCATGGAGCGTACGATGGTCACGGCCTCGTCAAACTCGATGCCATGCTCAGTGGTGAGCAAGCGAATGAGCTCGGGGATGACCATGGTGGGGTGCGTGTCGTTGATCTGGACAACGGCGTAATCGGCCAGATCGTGCAGGTTGCTGCCGCGCTCGACGGCCTCGTCGATCAGGAGCTGGGCGGCGTTGCTCACCATGAAGTACTCCTGATAGATGCGAAGTAGGCGGCCCTGCTCGTCGGAATCGTCGGGGTAGAGGAACAAGGTGAGGTTCTTGGCGATCTCGGTCTTGTCGAAGTCGATGGAGCTGCCGGGGACCAGGCCGTCGTCGACGCTCGCCAGGTCGAACAGGCGCAGGCGGTTCTTGGTGGGCTGGCCGTAACCGGGCACATCGATGTTGACGAGCTTAGAGGTAACGGCAAAATCGCCGAACTCGACGGTGTAGGAGCGGCCATCGTCGACTAGGATGTCCTGCTCACCGAGCCACTCGTCGGGGACGGCCTTCTGCTGGTTGTCGACAAAGCGCTGACGGAACAGACCGTAGTGATAGTTGAGGCCCACGCCATCGCCGGTCAAGCCCAGCGTGGCGATGGAATCCAAGAAGCACGCGGCCAGGCGACCCAGGCCACCGTTGCCGAGCGACGGCTCGACCTCGAATTCCTCGATCTTGTTGAGGTCGTGGCCTGCGGCGGTGAGCTGGTCCTTAACCTCGTCGTAGATGCCGAGGTCGATCATATTGTTGATGAGCAGCTTGCCGATCAAAAACTCGGCGGAAATGTAATAGAGCTTTTTCTTGCCGTTGTTGAGCGGGCAGGCGGCGGAGCGCTCTTGCACGAGTTTGACCAGCAGCTTGTAAATGCGACGGTCGTCGAGCTGTTCGAGCGAGGTGCCAAAAGACTGCTCGGCGAGTTCCATGAGGTTAATTTGGGGCATGTTTTCTCCTGTGATGGGTTGTTTCATGTCTGCAATTCATAAGAAGCCCGCGCGAGGGGATTGGGGTGGCCTCGCGCGGGAAAAGCAAGCGCGTCCGCACGGTGGGGAGGGGTCGGGCGCGGTAGCTCCTATTGAGGAAGCTCGATTTCGGCTTCCGACGGGATGCGGAAGTAGGTCTCGGTCCAGTCGGTGAGTTTGTGCTCGAGCTCGCGGGTGATGGCGCCGTCGAGCATGCGCCAGGTCCAGTTGCCGCCCAGTGTGGCAGGGGTGTTGATGCGCGCCTCGTTGCCCAAGTTGAGCAGGTCCTGCATGGTGTAGATGCACGTGTCGCTCACGCTGGCTGCGATGGTTCGGTTGAGTGCGTCGGTGATAGGCTCGCCGGCCTGCTGATGGGTGTACAGGGCTGCCTGCTCGCGCTGACGCGGGGTGGCCGTTCCCTCAAACCAGCCGCGCGCCGTCTCGTTGTCGTGGGTGCCCACGTAGGCGACGGTGTTGGCGATGTAGTTATGCGGCAGGTAGTACGAGTTGGTGCCCTCAAAGGCAAACTGCAGGATCTTCATGCCGGGGAAGCCCGAGTTGTCGCGCATGTCGATGACGCCGGGGGTGAGGAAGCCCAGGTCTTCTGCAATGATGGGAAGCGTGCCGAGCTTTTCCTCGAGCGCCTTGAAGAACTTGAGGCCGGGACCCTGCGTCCACGAACCGTAGGACGAATCGGGCGAGGAGAACGGCACCTCCCAATAGGCCTCGAAGCCGCGGAAGTGATCCAGGCGGATGACGTCGTACATGTCGAGGGCGGCGCGAATGCGGCCCTCCCACCAGGAGAAGCCGTCGGACTCCATGGCGTCCCAGTCGTAGATGGGGTTGCCCCAGTACTGGCCGGTGGCCGAGAACTGGTCGGGCGGCGTGCCGGCGACGCTCACGGGATTGCCGGCGGCGTCGATCTTAAAGAGCTCAGGCGTCGCCCACATCTCGACGGAGTCACGCGAGACATAGATGGGCAGGTCGCCGATGATGAGAATGTCGCGCTCGTTGGCATAGGCCTTGAGGCGGCTCCACTGGCGATCGAAGAAGTACTGCGTCATCTGGTGGTAGAGCATACGCGCCGGATGGTCGGCGCAGACCTTGGCGGAAGCCTCGCCGCGGGTGCGGAGCTCCGCGGGCCACTCCCAAAACGCCTTGAGACCGCACTCCTCTTTGACGGTCATGAACTCACAGTAGGGGATGAGCCAGTCCTCGTTGGCCTGGATAAAGTCATCGAAATCGGCCGGCTTGTCGGCGGCAAAGCGCTCGGCGGCTCGGTCGAGAATCTGACGGCGGCCACCAAAGATGGCACCGTAGTCGACATTGCTGGGGTCGGATCCCAGATACACGCCATCGATATCGCGCTGCTTCAGATACCCTGCCTCGATAAGCTCGGCAAAGTCGATAAAGTTGGGGTTGCCTGCGCGGGCCGAGAACGACTGATAGGGCGAATCGCCATAGCTGGTCGTCGTAAGGGGCAGAATCTGCCAGTAATGTTGTTTGCACGAGGCGAGAAAATCGACGAAGTCGTAGGCATTCCAGCCAAAGCCGCCGATTCCGTATGGTCCGGGCAGAGATGAGACGGGCATGAGGACGCCGCTTGCACGCTCCATGAATGCGCTCACCAACCTTCTTGTTGTGGGGTCGGCCTGCCGATGGGTGTGCAGTCCGCCTCCGATGTTCTGATTCGATACGCCTATTGTAAAACATGTTGTTTAAACATGTACAGGCAAGATAAAAAAGTTGGTCGATTTTCGGCGAATGGTTACATGCCATGAAAAAGCCCCGACCTCACAACGTGAGATCGGGGCAAGAGCGGTATGTAGGTTTTTGCTACTCGGCGTCGGCGAAGCCGTTGGGGTTGTGGCTCTGCCAGTTCCAGCTATCGCGGCACATGTCCGCGATGTCGTACTGGGCCTTCCAGCCCATCATGCGCTCGGCCTTGGAGGCATCGCACCAGTTGGCAGCGATGTCGCCGGCGCGGCGCTCGCGGATCACGTAGGGCAGCTCCTTGCCGCAGGCCTTGGAGAAGGCGGCGACGACCTCGAGTACCGAGGTGCCGGTGCCGGTGCCCAGGTTAAAGATCTCGACGCCGGTCTTGCCGTTCATCCAATTAAGGGCGGCAACGTGACCAGAGGCCAGATCGCACACGTGGATGTAGTCGCGCACGCCGGTGCCGTCGGGGGTGGGGTAGTCGTTGCCAAAGACCTGAACGGCCTCGAGCTTGCCCACGGCAACCTGGGCGACATAGGGCACCAGGTTGTTGGGGATGCCCTTGGGGTCCTCGCCGATCAGGCCCGACGGATGAGCGCCGATGGGGTTGAAGTAACGGAGCAGCACGACGTCCCACTCGGGGTCGGCGGTGTGGACGTCCATAAGGATCTGCTCGATCATCCACTTCGTCCAACCATAGGGGTTGGTCGCGGGCTTCTTAGGATCCTCCTCGGTGACGGGCGGGTTGTCCGGGTCGCCGTAGACGGTCGAGGAGCTCGAGAAGATGATGGACTTGCAGCCATGGTCGCGCATGACGTCGATGAGCACCAGGGTGTTCTCGATGTTGTTGTGATAGTACTCGACGGGCTTGCTCACCGACTCGCCGACGGCCTTAAAGCCGGCAAAGTGGATGACGCGGTCGATCTGATGGGTATCGAAGATCTTGTTCATCGCATCGCGGTCGAGCACGTTGGCCTCGTAGAAGGTGAGGTTCTTGGCGGCCTCGTCGCCCACGATGGTCTTGACGCGGTCGACGGCGACGGCGCTGGAGTTGGAGAGATCATCGACGATGACGACCTGGTAGCCACCCTCGAGCAGCTGAACGACGGTGTGCGAGCCGATAAAGCCGGCGCCACCGGTAACGAGGACGCAGGTGTCTTTGGGGTCGAGTGCTTTGGACATGTAGTCTCCTATCGAATCAGGAACACTTCTTCAGGGGAGTATAGCGCAGGCAGTTGTTCCAAGAACGTACGCGGCAGGAAAAGCAGAGGATTATGCTAACGTACTCATAACAGAGCTTGCACACGCATAACCTGATCTTTGACGCTCGCTTACGAGCCGCCGACCTTGCAGTTTCCTGCCGTTCGTGGAAATCGTTGGGACGCGCCATATGTACGCTAATATGTATGAGTTGAGCGACATATAAATAAGCATGTAACGGAGTACATATGTCACCGAACAACGATTCCATTTTTACGCAGGAGCTTTCGCGCCGCACTGCCCTTAAGGCTCTTTTCGGCGCCGCTTCCGCGGCTGTTCTTTTTGGCCTGCCCGCCCGCGCCCATGCGGCTGAGGCCAGCCAAGAAACCACCGACAAACTGAATGCCGCCCAGGCCCAGCTCGACGAGGTCCAGGCTCAGCTCGACAGCATCGCAAATGAGTATGCGGCGCTGGCCAACAAGAATGCCCAGACCCTCAACGACATCGAGAATGTCCAGGGCAAGATTGACGACACGCAGGTCCAGATCGATGAAAAGAAGGCCGAGCTCAAGAAGAAGCGCAACGACCTTTCCGATCGCGTGGCCGCCAGCTACAAGTCCGGCGGCACGAACATCCTGTCGCTGCTGCTGGCCTCTGGCTCGTTTGAGGAACTCGTCGCCAACGCGCATTACGTTGAGAAGATCAACAAGAGCGACCGCGACGCCATCGAGGACATTCAGACCATCCAGGAAGAGCTCGATGCGCAAAAGACCGAGCTCGAGTCGCAAAAGGCCGACTTGGAGAAGCTCAAGGACCAGCAGACTGCCCAGATGCAGGACATGCAGGCCAAGCAGCAAGAAGTCCAGACCGTGCTGAACGGTCTTTCCGACGACGTCAAGGAGCTCATGGCTCAGCGCGATTCCGAGATCCTCGCTGCCGCCCAGGCTGAGGAGGCCGCTAGGAAGGCTGCCGCTGCCGCGGCTGCCGCGAACAAGAACAATTCCTACTCGGGTGGTTCGAGCTCGGGTGGTGGATCGTACGCGCCCGGAACTCCGCAGCAGAATGCCGGCTCGGGCAAGCAGCAGGCTGTCGTCAACGCGTGCTACTCCACGCCTTCGCCGGGTCAGAACTGGTGCGCGGCGTGGGTCACCAATGTCTTCCGTAACGCCGGCGTTGGCTACTTTGGAGGCAATGCGTGCGACATGTTTAACGCCTGGTGCTATAGCTCCGACCGCTCGGCGCTGCAGGTGGGCATGATCGTGGCCGACTCATCGCATAGCGGCACGGGTGCTCCGGGCCTTATCTACGGTCATGTGGGTATCTACGTTGGCGGCGGCATCGTTATGAGCAACGAGGGCGCCATTACGTCTAAGTCGCTTGACTCGTTTATTAGCTTCTATGGCACTGGCTCTGGCGTGCGTTGGGGCTGGCTCGGCGGTATTGCGCTGTCGTAGCTGCGGCTTGGTCCGGGACAGTCCGAGAGGCATAAGGTTGCCTGCTCGGGCAGTCCTGCTCGCACGGAGAGCACATTAAGTGC
>CABQMC010000010.1 GCA_902465115.1 uncultured Collinsella sp. | reverse complement strand
CGAGCCCAGCTGTGCCGACTTGGTATCCTCAAACGCCGCGACTTTGCACTTATACACCTGGCTCTTGTTGGTAAACACGAGCAGCTCGTGCGTATTGGAGGACGGGAACTCGATAAAGGGTTTGTCGCCGTCCTTGTACTTGAGCGTGGTCGCCTTCTTGAGCACGCGGTCCGTCATCTTCTTAAGATAGCCATCGCGCGAGAGCATGATGGTAACCGGGTACTCCTCGACCTCGGGCTCCAAGCTTACCTCGATAACCTCGTGGGGCTCAATCCTGCCCGTGCGGCGCGGCATCACGTACTTCTTGTTGACCGCGGCCAGCTCGTCGCTGATGACCTTCTTGATGTTCTCCTCGCTGGAGAGGATCTCCTCAAGCTCGGCAATCTCGCCCTCAAGCTTGGCAATGTCCTTGGTGCGGTTGAGGATGTACTCCTCGTTGATGTTGCGGAGCTTAAGCTCGGCAACGAACTCGGCCTGGGTCTCGTCGATGTCAAAACCCTTCATAAGGTTGGGCACGACCTCGGCCTCAAGTTTGGTGCCGCGGATGATGGCGATGGCCTTGTCGATGTCGAGCAGAATCGCCTCGAGGCCGTGCAGCAGGTGCAGGCGCTCGGACTTTTTGCCCAGGTCAAAGTTAATGCGGCGACGCGTGGACTCAATACGCCACTTGACCCACTCGTGCAGAATCTGGCGCACGCCCATAACGCGAGGGTAACCATCGACCAACACGTTGAAGTTGCACGAGAACGAATCCTGCAGCGTGGTCGAGCGATAGAGCTTGGCCATGAGCTTGTCGGGGTCGACGCCGCGCTTAAGGTCGATGGCGATGCGCAAGCCCGAGAGGTCGGTTTCGTCGCGGATGTCAGCGATCTCCTTGACCTTGCCCTCTTTGGAGAGCTTGACGATGCGCTCGATGATGACATCGGTCTTGGTGGTGTAGGGGATCTCGTAGACCTCGATGATGCGCTCTTCGGGAATCCAACGCCAGCGGGAGCGAATCTGGAAGCTGCCCAGGCCGGTCTCAATAATCTTTTCCATCTCCTCGCGGCGGTAGATGATCTCGCCGCCGGTCGAGAAGTCGGGCATGGGCATGTACTCGAGCAGGTCGCAATCGGGATCCTGCAGGTAGTGCATCGTGGCGGTGCAGACCTCGTTGAGGTTGAAGCCGCAGATGTCGGACGCCATGGCGACGCCGATGCCCTTGTTGGCCGAGACAAGGATGTTGGGGAACGTGGTGGGCAGAAGGCGCGGCTCCTTCATGGCACCGTCGTAGCTGTCGACGAAGTCGACCGGGTCCTTGTCGATGTCCTTGAAGATCTCGGCGCTGATGGGGGAGAGCTTGGCTTCGGTATAACGCGAGGCGGCGTAGCTCAGGTCGCCCGAATAGTACTTGCCAAAGTTGCCCTTCGACTCAACGAACGGTGCGAGCAACGCCTCGTTGCCGGTTGCCAGGCGCACCATCGTCTCGTAGATCGCGGCATCGCCGTGCGGGTTGAGCTTCATGGTCTGGCCCACGATGTTGGCGCTCTTCTGGCGCTCGCCCTTGAGCAGACCCATCTTGTACATGGTGTAGAGCAGCTTGCGGTGCGAGGGCTTAAAGCCGTCGATCTCGGGGAACGCACGCGAGACGTTGACGCTCATGGCGTAGGGCATGTAGTTGACCTCGAGCGTCTGCGTGATCGGCTGGTCGGTGACCTCGGAGTGCAGGCCGATGACGTTCTCGGCGTTGACCTGCTTTTTCTTCGGCTGGTTCTTCGTCTTCTTCTTTGCCACGATATCCTCTTGAACTTCTTAAGGGCCGTCGTTATCGATTTGCTGCTACTGCAGGTCCAGCTGGTCCAGATATTCCTTGCCGTGCTCGGAGATATGGCGCTTGCGGCCCGCTTCGTCGTTGCCCAGCAACAGGTTAAACATGGTCTCCATCTTGGTGACGTCCTCGGGCTCCACCTTGATCAGGCGACGCGTCTCGGGGTTCATGGTGGTGAGCCACATCATGTCCGGGTCGTTCTCGCCAAGACCCTTGGAGCGGTTGATGGAGCACTTTTGGTCGCCAATCTCCTTGAGGATGCCGTTCTTCTCGAGCTCGGTGTAGGCAAAGTAGGTCTTCTCTTTGCAGTTGATCTCGTAGAGCGGCGACTCGGCGATATACACGTAACCCTCGTCGATAAGTGTGGGCACCAGGCGGTAAAGCATGGTGAGCACGAGCGTGCGGATGTGGTAACCGTCGACGTCGGCGTCCGTACAGATGATGACCTTGTTCCAGTTGAGGTTGTCTAGGTCAAAGGCACCAAGGTTTTTGATGCGCTTGTCCTTGATCTCCACGCCGCAGCCCAGCACGCGCATGAGGTCCATGATGATGTCGGACTTAAAGATGCGCGGATAGTCCTCCTTCAGGCAGTTGAGGATCTTACCGCGGACGGGCATAACGCCCTGGAACTCGGCATCGCGCGAGGTGCGAATGGCGCCTGCTGCCGAGTCGCCCTCTACGATGTAGATCTCGCGACGGCTCTTGTCCTTGGAGCGGCAGTCGATGAATTTCTGCACGCGGTTGGCCATGTCAGTCTTCTGCTGCAGGTTGGTCTTGATGCTCTGACGGGTCTTCTCGGCGTTTTCGCGCGAGCGCTTGTTGATGAGCACCTGCTCCATGATCTTATTGGCGGCGTCCTTGTTCTCGATCAGGTAAGTCGAGAGGCGCTCCTTAAAGAATGCCGTCATGGCTTGCTGGATAAAGCGGTTGTTGATGGCCTTCTTGGTCTGGTTCTCGTAGGACGTCTGAGTGGAGAAGCAGTTGGTCACCAGCACCAGGCAGTCCTGGACGTCCTGCCATTTGATGCCGCTCTCGTTTTTGTTGTATTTGCCCTGTTGCTTAATGTAGGCATCGATGGCGCTGGTCAGAGCGCTACGGGCGGCCTTCTCGGGCGAACCGCCGTTCTCGAGCCACGATGAATTGTGGTAGTACTCCTGCATCATGAAGGTGCGCGAGAAGCACATGCATGCGGTGATTTTTACGTTGTAATCGGGCAGGTCCTCGCGATCGCGACCGCGACGGTCGGCCTCGATAAAGAAGGGCTCGGTGAGGTAGTCGGTACCGACCTTCTCGAGCACGTAGTCTTCGATGCCCTTGGGATAGCAAAAATCCTCTTCGGAAAACTCGCCATCGTCACCTTCGATGCGCAGGCGGAAGGTCACGTTGGCGTTGACCACGGCCTGGCGGCGCATGGTCTCGCGATACCAATCGTGGGGAATGCTAATCGAGGTAAAGACCTCAAGATCGGGACGCCATTTGATAGTGGTGCCGGTGCGGTTCTCGTCGCTGGGCTCAATCTCGAGTGCCTTCTTTTTGGCGCCGACAACCTTGCCCTTCTTAAAGTGCAGGGAGTACTTGTTACCGTCACGCCAGACGGTGACGTCCATGTACTCGGAAGCGTACTGGGTCGCGCAGGAGCCCAGGCCGTTGGTGCCGAGCGAGAAGTCGTAGTCGCCGCCCTGGTTGTTGTTATACTTGCCACCGGCGTAGAGCTCGCAGAAGACGAGCTCCCAGTTAAAGCGCTTCTCGGAAGGGTTCCAGTCGAGTGGGCAGCCACGGCCATTGTCCTCTACCTGAATGGAGCCATCGCGAAAGGCGGTAAGGGTGATGAGCTTGCCGTAGCCCTGGCGCGCCTCGTCAACGGCGTTGGACAGGATCTCGAAGGCGGCATGCGCGCAGCCGTCGAGTCCATCCGAGCCAAAGATGACGGCGGGGCGCAGGCGTACGCGCTCCTCGTCCTTGAGCTGGCGGATACTGTCGTTACCATAGTTTGCGGTGTTTTTTGCCATACTCGCTCTCTCGGTGCTCCTTTGCTGCGTTTAAGTCATATAGATAGTCAAGGTAGCATAGCCCAGCCCACAGGCGATTCCAACCAACACGAAATCCATCGAACAATCGTTCGGTTAGATAATGAATGCTTGGAATGCGGGAGGGACCTGTCCTGTCCTATCCAAACATCTGCGGCAGGTCGATGAAGACGGTTCGATCGCTTTTGCCGGCTTCGAAGCCCGAACGGGAGAAGAATCCATAGCGATGGCACTTGAGCCCCGTTGCCTCGACTTGGGCGATTTCCTCGTCGACCATTTTTTGCGTGACGGGGGATTTGCGGAACTTTGCTTCGTAGAATGCGTAACCCTCGGGGTCTTGCGTTACCACATCGAATTCGCCGCTCGTTTTGTTTGCGGGATCGTCGTACCAGTACTTGCCTATGGCGTCGAAAGCCGGTTCGATCTTGCCGGTCCTGTTCTGCCGCACGAGGTATTGACGGCAGATCTCCTCGAACATATGAGGAACGTAGTTTTCCTCGAAGTCTTGGGAGACGTGACGATCATAGAAGACTTCCGGGTCGAGCAGCTGACGCGCCGAGGCATTGCGGAAAACATAGCGATAGTAAAAGAGCGAAAGCGGATCCACTACAAAGTAGCCAGACTTGCGCTTGTTCGTAGGGTCGTTGATGGGTGCACGCTTTTGGACGATTTCGAGTGACATGAGCTTGTCGAGCACGTCTGCCATGGCCGGACCGCTCGAGACGTGCGACTGTGCCAGCACGTCCCCCCAACGGGAGTAACCTTGTGCGAGAGCCCCGAAAACTTCGTTGGCGTTGGTCATCTTCGAGATCTCGGCGTTGAGATAGGACGGCACCTCGCTTTCTAAGCGGGCGCCAGGTTCCGTGACGAGCTCGATGATGTTGTCGCGTACGCTTTGGGATTGATCGATGAGGCGATTGTAAAAGGGGATGCCGCCAAAAACGCTATAGAGCCGCACCTTGTCCTCGGGCGAGAACGCGGGATAGAACTTCGCAGCGTCAAAGTAATCCATGGGCTTAAGTTCAAGCGCGAGATCAATTCGCCCGTAGAGGGGGCTTTCATGCTCGATGAGGGATTTCATAATCTCAACGTAGGAGCCGCACAGGACAATGTTTAAACGTGAGTCTTCCCTGTGAGCGTCGATTGAGGTCTGAAGAATGCTGTCTAAGCCTTTAACCGCATCTCTCAAGTAGGGGTATTCGTCGAGAACGAGGGTAATGTTCTTGTCTTTGGCTTGGGCAAACAGAAATTCGATGAGCTCGCGGATGCCTGTGAAGGCGAGCGGAGGAAAGCTCAGCGCTTCAGCAACAAGGACGGACAGGCTCTCGAGGTTGTCTGCCTCGGAGGTTTGGCGGCACTCGTAATAGACCGTTGCGACGTCCGGCAAATCCGTTAGCGCCTGCTTGATGAGCTCACTTTTTCCGACGCGACGCCTGCCGTAAATGAGAACATTGCGCTGCTCGGGTGCTTTGAGCGTTTTCTTAATACGGGAGAGTTCACGCTCCCTGCCAATGAATTCCACTTACTCGGTTCCTTCCGACTCGGTTTTGTCCGAGTTAATTGTATCGCATGAATCAGATTATGCTCGAGATTACTCGGACAAAACCGAGTCGGTTTTGTCCGAGTAAGTTTGAATAGCGGATCGAAATTGCTATGTCCGCATGGCAATGACGAATATGGTTTCCATAATGACAGATATAGTTGACATTATCTGATATATGCAATATATTTCTGTCATGTTGCAACGGATATTTGTCCATTACCACGAAAGGAACTTTATGCCAGGTAAGAAAAACCTTCGCATGAAGGCGGCGCGCGCGGCGGCTGGCCTTTCGCAAGCCGACTTGGCCCAAGCCGTGGGCGTTACGCGCCAGACCATCGGCCTGATCGAGGCGGGCGGCTATAACCCCACGCTCAATTTATGTGTGGCGATCTGCAAAGCGCTACGCGTTACGTTGAACGACTTGTTTTGGGAAGACGAGAACGACGTCGACCCTGACGCTCTTTAGGAGTCCACTATGAAATTTGAAGATCTGAAAATCGTGCAAAAGTGGCGTGAATATGCCGGCCCAAAGGATGAGCGCCTGGAGGCTGAGAGCGCGAAGATCTACAAGATTGGTTTCGTGCTGCTTTCGTTTGGCATGTTGATGATCTTTTTCTACCAGTTTATAGCTCGACAGGTTGCGTGGGTTCACAGCGACGCCAGTGAAATGCCGCATGGCTTTGCAACGCCGTTCGAGGTAGCCATGTATTTATGGCTCGTTCTCGTGATGTTGATTTGCGCAGGACTGCAAACGCGGAAGGGCTATGTCGACACCAATCGTTTTGGGCAAACCGAGCATCTTCCTGTTGGATATTTCCTGCTTCTCAGCGGTCTTAGCGGCGCCGCGTTCGCGCTTGTTATTGCCGCAATGCGCTGTATTGCTGAGGCGCAGATCGTACCACTCGAAAGCGTCTTTTGGTTGGCGAACCTGGCCACGGGCGTGTTCTGCGGTGCGACGATTTTCGCGGCCACGTTTGCTGGCCTGTGCGCAACGTTTTTCACGGCGAAAAGACGCCGTGCCAAGCTCGAGGCAGAACTCGACTCCTCTGACGACATCTAATGCGTAATGGGCTGGCTCTGGGTATCCAAAACCAGCCCATTTTGATGTTCGATGAGCCGAGTCAGCGTCTCTCGTAAAAGCAACTAGGAGCTAGCGAGGCTCATCCGAATTGACCTCATCGGCGGTGTCTTTTTCGAGCGCCGTGCGGCGGGCGCTGTAGGCGATGAGGCCGGCGCCTGCCGCGGCGAGTGCTGCAGCGGCTGCCGTAAGGGGAGCGTTGACGTCGCCCGTGCCAGCGAGCGCGCCCGCTTTTCCGGAGCGTTTGTTATTGCTGTGGTCCTTGCCACTGCCGGAGCTGCTTCCGCCGGAGCCGCCGCCCTCGTCGGTACCGCCGCCACTCGAGCCGCCACTGCCGTCCGCCGTCATCGGTGCATCGTGAAGCCCTGTGGCGTCCGCGCTGTCGCATATGCCGACCTGAACTTCTGAGCGTTCGCATGCCGCGTCGGGCACATGAAGCTCGTGCAGTACGGCATCCAGCGCCGAGTTTGCGCCCGGTCGAATTTCCTCGAGCGTTACGGGATCGAGCGCCACCAGATTACGCGCCTTCGCATATAGCGTTACACGTTTGCCCACTTCATCGCTCCAACTCTCGGGGATGGCGAAGCTCATGCGGAACTGTGCCGTGCAACCCGGTGCCAGCACGGCGTTGCCGTTGTCGGCTACCAGCGGGTGCGTTGCAAAACGTGCACCCAGCGTTTCGAGCGCGTACTTCACGTGTGCCATGTCGTTGACCGAAGCGTCCTCGGCAAGCTCTGGATCGTAGATCGATGCCATGCGTGTGTTCGCTCCGAACCCGATGGATGCGCTGGAGAACGGCTGACTGGAGCCCTCTCGGTACAGATCGATCGTGCCGGCGGTCAGCAAGGTGTTGCCGTCGTTTCGCACCGTGACCATGAAGGATTCGCCTGCTGCTCCGGGCACCACCGCGCCTGAGGTAGCGACCGCGCCCGTCGGAGTGGCACACGCCACCAAGGGCACTTCGATGCCGTGCAGCTCTGCCTCGCTCTTCTCCGCGCTCACAATGTGCGTGGCGAGCGCGGAGAGCATGCCCCCCGACGTCAAAAATGTCGTTATCTGATCGACGGGATGGTTCAGCTCGCACATCACGAACGGCTCCGTGAACAGATCGCCTGCCAAGGTGCTGGCGAAGATGCGGAAGTGCTTGCCCATCACTGCCACCGGGTTGCCTTCTTCGTCGTAGGTTTGTCCCACCTTGCCATCGGTGTTCTCTACATAGAGCGCGCACCTGCCGTTGTCGCTTACGCTAAACGATGCCGGGCCACAGCCTGCGGCACCCACGGGCTGCGTTGCAAATGCCGATGCTCCTCGCGTCCAAGTAATATGCTGCAGTTGCTCGTTGACGGTTGCCAAAAAGCCCGAATGTTGTGGCCACGGCACCGCGTGGGGTACTGTGGCATCTGGTGGCATAACGCCCCAACCCGCGATGGACTGGCCGATCACGGCATACGATGCGCAGCCACAACCGTTTGCAGTTTCGTATGCAACGGGCACCACCATTTTGCCGTTGATATTCTCGGGTACGCCCAGCTCGATGCTCGATGGCGCTTGCGGAAAGCGGAGGACCTGACGGAACGTGAGGCTGTCGCCCAAATCATCCGACCACAGGGTGAAGCACTCCAGCGCAACCTCTGCCTCATTGCCCAGCGCCTTTTCTGCGGTGGTTCCGCGGCGGTGGAGGTAAGCGCCCGACAGGCGCCCGTCGACCAGCGTCTTGCCCACCGTGATGCGTGGACACTGCAGACAATGGTGGCCATCCTCCCGAAGGCGGCCGCGCGAGATGCTGCGCCACGACGTGTGCGACATCACGCGAACTCCGTCGTTGCTTATGCGCAGGCGCACAACGGACAGTATGCCGGCTGTGCTTGCCGTATCGAAAAGGGTGTTGTCGCCGTCGGGGCGCTCGCCCGAGACCAGCAGCACGTAAGCGTCCTGGTTTTCTCTTCCGTCCGTATATTCCACTACGTCGAAGTCGTAATCGAATATGCCGTTGCGCTCCACGTCGCCCTCGCCAAAGCCAAGGGGGAAGTCCACGGGCATGGGGGCAGACCACGTGCCGTTTGCCTTTGTGTGCACCACCAGGCGCGAGCGGCCATTGTCGCCGTAGCGCACCGAGGCGATACGGAACAGGCATTCTACGCCGGCGATCATTGCCAGCTTCATGTGAGCTTCGCTGAGCACGCCGGAAAACAGCACGTTGTCGCTCGAGGGCTTGATGCCGCCACGCTCGTCCTCCGATACACCAGCAGAATTGGCGTTGGGGTCCGCAACAGCGTTCGTCGCCTGCTCGATATAGGTGTACTCGTACATCGGCGCGGCGTTTTCGTCGTTTTCCATCAGTGCATGGACGAAATGTTCGACCTGTCCCGTGTCGTCGCTCTCTGCATCCGCCTCGAGCTCAATACGCGTGACCGACCGGTCCCAATCGCGTACGGTAGGCGCGACATTCCTTGCAGTGGCCTTAACCTCGGCGCGTGCGAGCAGCTCGGCGTTGGTGACGATGGTGGCCGATGCGATAAATTGCGGCACACCACCCGCCTCGGCGTTGCCGGCCGAGCCGAAACAGGCATCCAGCGTGTAAGGCGCATCTCCGCCCAATGCGAGCTCAGAGCGCTGGAGCACATACTGGTTGCCATTGTTCACCGACATATTCCACGAATCGAGGAGTGTGGGCCACGACCCCGACCAAGCCTTGGTGGTCCACTTGAACATTACGAACTGGAGTATCACATCGACATCGACATCTGCACCTACGCGCAGTCGCGGAAGCTGGTGTCCATCTGCCTTCTCGTACCCAATGAACAGCGTGAGGGATGCGGCGCCGCGCACGGCAGACGAGGCGACGCCTGCAACGCCGGCGCCAAAGGTGACGGCGAGCCCGATCTGGATGGTGAACGAGCCCGACGTGTTTGAATAGTCGAGCGAAATGTTTTTAAAAAACGCCGCGCCGCTGCCGTGCGTGTGGGCACCCACGGCGAGCGCCAGCTTCGCCAGCACCCAGGGGTTGACGTTTAGGAAAAACGGCACCGGTCCTAGGGTAAACTGCTCGGTCCAATTGAGGTCGGTTCTTACCTGGAAGAGGGCCTTAATATTGCCGTATGCGGGGTCGTTGTTGTTACCCCAGGTTTTGCCCACCCAATCGTAGGCGAGCGAGCCGTACAGCTGTGTGGCGATATCCATCGTGAACAGCGGCGTGCAATGGTGGCGAAGGAGCTTGGTGTTTCTTGGATCGGTGCCCGAACCGGCACTCATACTCTTGTACTGATTCCACTTCCCCTCCATCTCGTCGAGGTAGCGGTTTGCCTGCTTGGCGCCCGACTCGCGCGGCGATTTCTTCCAGTATTCCGGATCAGGGTTGCCCGAATCGTTCATATAGCTGGCTGGTTTGTATCCTCCGCCAAACAGCACGTATCCAGCAAACGAGAAATCGAAGAGAATCGGAAATGTGGGCATCCAGCACGTGAACTTATTGCCGCCGATGCCGGGAAACGCCGCGGGGAAATCAAACGGAGTGATCTCTTGGTCCATAGTGGTGGGAATGATGGTGGTCGAGCCCGATTCTGCCTTTGCGGCCGGCGCAGTGACAACGGCCATGGGGGAGGAGAGCGTGTAGGTTTTGCCCTGGTAGTCGAGGATAAAGCGCAGCTTGCATCCTTCTTCCAGAAGGCTCGACGCTGCATCGAGGAACTTGTCTTCGAGCGTGAACGTCGCCAGATTATCCGCGCCCGATGCGCTGGCCTTGACTTGGCCAATCTGCGTGACGGTTTCGGATGAGCTGCCCGCAGCGGGCATCACTTTGTTGATGCGCAGCGTTGCCTGTCCGCCCTGTGGCAGATGTGCCTGCACGGTAAAGGCGTGCGTGTCGGGTTGGTCGTTTGCCGTGTCGTCCTTCGGCAATGCCATGAACGTAGCGTCGGCGTACTGGATGTCCCATTCGTCGAATGTGAGCTGGCGAAAGTACGGCTCGCCATCGGAGAGCGGACGTGTGGGTGCGGTAATGGCGGTTCCGCCTTGGACACGCGCGAGGGGAATCTCGACATCGCGGTAGCCCGCCATGCTAATGGAGATGCCGCCGTTAAAGTCGTACGCGTCGAGAAGCGTCGCCTCGTCCACGTAGCCTTCCGAAAGCGGCGCGACCTCAAAGATGGCCGTGCCTTCGTCATCGGTAGTGGCGGTGAGCTGCTTGCCTGCGGCATAGCGCGACGTGAGCGTGACCTGGGCTCCCTTGATGGGCATATTCTTGCTGGCGACGTCGACCACCACCACGCCGAACATGGTGCGCGAGAGCACCAGGACCTTGAAGGGGTCTTTTTCGTCGGCATAGGTCGCGGTGGGCGTGAACGGCAGCAGGAAGGCATTTTCGCTTCCCGGCACGCGAGGCAACATAATGCTCGCTAACGAGGACGCTCCGGCGACAAGTAACGAACGGCGATCAAGCATCTTTGGCTCCCATCCCGCAAGTATCGATGGAAATAATCCAATTTTGCGAGAAGGCGCCTCGTGGCGGTAGTGCCATTCAAGGGTCAAAATGTCCAAATTGATCGAGCGAAGCGCCGGGTTCCGGAACGCGTTCGATGCGCTTGGCAGCCCGGTCGCTAACGCAACATATGCGCGACCAGCTCGGCGCGTGTGCCGATGCCAAGCTTTGCGTATACGCCGGATAGGCGGTTTTTGACGGTGCCCGGCGATACTCCCATATGGCGTGCGATTTCGGCGTTGGTCCACCCACGACAGGCGAGCATGGCCATGGCGAATTCCGTGGTCGTTAGATCGTCGGCCACGTCCTCGCCCGAATCGGGGTTGTGGATGCGCCGCCAACCGTAGCTGAATCGATACGTGATCTCGATGATGTGAGCGAAGTCGTCAGGGTATTGCGTTTTTAGGCACGCCTCGATGAGTCCCTGTAAAAGGCCGTGATGCTCGCCAATGAGCTCGATAAGGCCGTCGGGACGCGCAATGTTCCAAGCAACTCCGAAGTGTGCCTTTGCGGCGTCGACGTCTTTGAGACTCATGCATGCCATAGAAGCTGCCAAGTGCAGGAACAGCTCCGAGATGGGATAGCTTCCCTGTTTCATGATCAGGGCATTTTCCGCCATGCCCAGACTGCGGCCGTATTCGCCGCGCAGATACAAGGCGTGTGCCATCACGTAGCTGGCGAACAGGCGCAGGCCTTCGGGCAGATGCGCCGCAAGTGGATAAAACTCTTCGGCAGAATACGGGGAAGGCAGATGTAGCAGGACGCTTGCGGCCGAGGCGAACAGGATATGCGTGGCGTGGACGGCGAGCGATTCTTCGTCGGTGGGCACATCAAGGATGCCCGCAAGGCACCGGCGGGCATCGGCGATACGGTTGAGCGACAGACTGGCATATCCGCAGATAAAGCATGCGGAATAGCGCAGTGCGGGGTCGGTGGCGTCAAGATAGGGGCGTGCTGCCTCGGCGGCGAGCGTGGCCTGTCCGCGAAAGTACAGCGCTTCTGCCGTGGCGATGGTGCGTGAATCGGGGTCGGAAATGCCTGCAACCGCATCGTCAATCTGCCCCGGCACAAAGGCAGTGCACATCAACGGCATGGGAACGCATGGGTAGCCATCGCAGTCCATCTTCCATCTCCCAACAGCTGGCAACAATAGCAGCAATTGTACTCCTGTTGCTCGGGACCCCTTTCGTTTTACTGTTCGGTTAACGCTACGGATCGTTTTGGAAGGCTTACGAGCATGGTGGTCCCGTTCTCGGAACTTGTTTCAACCTCTACTGTGCCACCGTGAAGCGTTGCAATCTCCCAAACGAGCGCTAGTCCGAGTCCTGCGCCGCCGTATGCCCTGCTGCGGGATTTATCCAGGCGAAAGAACGGTTGGAAGATGCTCTCTCGGTACTGCTTGGGTATTCCCGGGCCCTCATCTTTGACTCGCAGGAGCACATGGCTGTCGCTGTCGCTGATGGAGACGTTGACAGTCGAGCCGGAGCGGCTGTAACGGATGGCGTTTTCGACCAGATTAAACACCAGCCGATAGAGGAGCGTATCACTTCCGATTGTCAAAGCGTCTCCGGCGCAATCGAGGGTTACGTCCTTATTCTCGGCAAGTGGCGCAAGGTCGGTGAGGACCTCTTCGGACAGGGGACCGAGTTCAACAGCGTCCCCGCAAGGGACGCTGCGGAGCTCACTCATCTCGAGCAATACCTTGGTCATTCGAGACATGCGCTCGGTTTGTTCTTGTAGCAGGCCGAGCAGCTCGGCTGTTTCGGGTTGCAAACCGGAGTGCTCGGAGATGAATAGTTCAATCTGTGCTTGCATAAGGGCGAGCGGGGTGCGCAGCTCGTGTGCGGCGTTGCCGGTAAACTGACGCTGTGCAGAGAACCCTTCGCCAAGACGGGCGATCATGTCGTTGAAAGAGGCGCTGCATCGTTGTAGCTCGGTGGGCACATCTTCACTGAGTCTGATTTCGCTTAGGTTGTCAGGCTGCACACGCTCAACCTGGGCTGCAAAAGCCCGTAGCGGTTTGAGTGCACGGCCGCTCACAAAGTATGCCAGCGCGCCGCCAAGGAGTGTGACTCCAGCCGTGATGTACCAGGCTGTCGTGCCAAAAGACTCCTGTGCGTCGTTTACGACGATTGTGACCTTGTCATCGAGGGCCGTTTTCGTTGGGTCGAACACCTGGGGCGAATCCGCGCTGGCAGCGTTAAAGGCCGAGATGTCGCTGCCGATGGCATCCATGTAGCGCATGCCCGTATAGCCGACCAGGCAGTTCGTCAGCACGCATGCTGCACACGTGAGCAGTGCCGTCATAATCGTTATGCGCCATTGCAGCGAAAGCCTTTTCATTCGCTATCCTCCATAACGTAGCCCTCTCCAATCCGATTGCGAATCGGGTCGTATCCCAAAGCGCTGCGTAGCTTTTTGCGGAGCGACGAGATGTGAACGCGGGTTGCGTTGCTAAAGCTGTTCACGCTGCTATCCCAAACGTGCTCGATAAGCTCCTCTTGGCTTACCGGTCGCCCCTGATTAAGCATCAGGTATTCCAAGATTCCCGTTTCCTTGCGTGTAAGAGATAGAGCCTCACTGTCCACGGAAGCGATGCGCGCCTTGGTGTCAAAGCGGAGCTTTCCGCAGGTTAATACTATGTCGCTTTGTGCGAAGCGCCTGAGGGTAAGGCTGCGAATCCTTGCCGCAAGTTCGTCCAGATGAAACGGCTTGGTGAGGTAATCGTTGGCGCCGGCATCGAGTCCGTCGACCTTATCGGATACTTCGCCACGCGCGGACAGAATCAGCACCTTGGTCTCGCAGTCGGTTTTCCTAAGTTCCCTGAGCACGGTCATGCCATCGATACGGGGAAGGTTGAGGTCGAGTACCACGAGGTCGAAGGCCTCAACGTCCAGTAGGTCGAGCGCCTCCTGTCCGTCGTGACAGCAGTCGACGCTGTACGCCAAGTTTCGCAAGCTGCGCGCGATTGCATCGCACAGTGCCCGCTCGTCTTCGACGATCAAAATACGCATAACAGTCTCCTTGCACATTCCAAATCGCGCTTAACACGGATTTTATAGTCGATATGGTCCAATGGTCGCGTAACGAAAGGAGTGGTCGAGTTGTTCAAAGCGGTAAAACCCGTGGTACAGGTCGCTTTGTTGATCGTCGGAATTACCATGGTGTGCTTTGGCGTTATGCGTGGCGAGGCGGATGCCGTGCTGGCCAAAGCGATTAGGCTGTGCTTGGAGTGTATCGGAATTGGATAAAAGAGAAAACACTGCGTCGCATGTTTTGGCTCGATTTCGCGGATTCATTCAGGCGGCGGCGACGCTCATCACCAACATTCACCTGCCAAACTTTGCCAAAGGCGGCATCTATCAGGGCGCGGGAAAAACAGTCTGCGTACCTGGACTTAATTGCTATTCGTGCCCCGCGGCATCGGGTGCGTGCCCCATCGGGTCGTTCCAGTCGGTGGTAGGTTCATCCAAGTTCAACTTTTCTTACTATGTTACCGGTACGCTCATTTTGCTCGGCGTGCTGCTGGGACGCTTTATATGTGGCTTTCTGTGCCCGTTTGGCTGGCTGCAGGAGCTGCTTCATAAGATTCCCGGCAAAAAGTTCTCCACGAAAAAGCTCAAGCCGCTCACGTACATCAAGTACGTCGTGCTGCTGTTTGCCGTGGTGCTGCTGCCTGTCTTGGTGGTTAACGACGTGGGCATGGGCGACCCGTTCTTTTGTAAGTACATCTGTCCACAGGGTGTGCTCGAGGGCGCCATTCCGCTGGCCATTGCCAACGCCGGCATTCGATCTGCGCTGGGGCAGCTCTTTACCTGGAAACTTGCCGTTCTCATTGCCGTGGTAGTGCTGAGCGTTTTGTTCTATCGCCCCTTCTGCAAATGGATTTGCCCGCTCGGCGCATTCTATGCGCTCATGAATAAGGTATCCCTGCTAGGGATTCAGGTCGACGCGTGCAAATGCGTCTCGTGCGGCAAGTGTTCAAGGGTTTGTCAGATGGACGTTGATGTGGTCCGCGCGCCCAATCATGCCGAATGTATCCGGTGCGGAAAGTGCATCGGGGCCTGCCCCGTCGATGCCATCAGCTATCGCTATGGCCTGGATGTGTCGGCGGAAAAGCTTCCCTTGACTGCCGATAAAAAGTAAACAAGCTTCGACAAAACGGAGGAATGACTATGAAGCTTTCTAAGATTGCGGCCCTGTTTATGGTGCCGGTATTGGCCTTGTGCCTTGTGGCATGTTCGACGCCCGGTGGCAATGCGAGCGAATCTGCAGGCTCCGATCCTAAGATCGCAGAACTCACTGCTCAGAAGCCGGCCAATGCCGACGAGGCCGCCGAGCTGTATGCGAAGCTCATGCAGAAGGAGAACGAGATCTTTTCGAGTGATAACGCGCTGTGGGAAAAGGTATTCAATGCGGCAAATAAAGACTCGGCAATGATTGAGGACGGCAGCAATTACGGCGATTTCCTGCTCAAGACCATCGACGGTGCCAAGGATGAGTTCACGGCGGATGAGCTCAAGACGCTCAAGGCCGGTGCACAGCAGATCAAGGAGATCGAGGACAAGCTCGAGAGCCTGGAGAAGGAGTTCCCCGGCTGTGGAAGCACGCCGAGTGCAGGCGAGAGCGTCGACGCTTCGACCGCTGGCATGACGGCCGGTGCCAATGCTTCGAGCGAGGCGACGAAGTTCCCCAGCTTTACGGGCAAGGACCTGGATGGCAACGACGTGAACAGCGACGAGCTGTTCTCTAAGAACAAGGTCACCGTCATGAACTTCTGGTTTACCACTTGCAAGCCGTGCGTGAGCGAGCTGGGCGATCTTGAGAAACTGAATCAGGAGCTTGCCAAGAAGGGCGGCCAGGTCGTGGGCGTCAATTCCTTTACGCTCGATGGCAACAAGGGCGAGATTGCAGATGCCAAGGACGTGCTGAGCAAGAAGGGCGTGACGTATAAGAACATCTGGTTCAAGTCGGATAGCGAGGCCGGTAAGTTCACGTCAAATTTGTTCTCGTTCCCGACAACGTATGTCATCGATCAGAATGGCAACATCGTAGGGGAGCCCATCGTGGGAGCCATCAGCTCCGCCGAGCAGCGCGCAGCACTCAACAAGCTTATCGACCAGGCGATTGCGAATAGCGAGCAGTAGAAAACGCGTAAAGCATGGCGAGGATCGTGTGTCGCTGTGCGGAGTAGTCCGCTGCCTTTCAAGATAATCTCCACCATATAGAGGCCCCACTTGGGGCCTCTTTTTTGGGCACCGTCCCGTTCGTTTTTTGGCGCGGTTCCCTACATTCCTCACTGGTGTCGGTGAAAAATGGGGATAGAGTAGGACAAACGCGTCGAATACGAACGGCGGGGGAGAGCGGGCAGGGTGCCTGCGCAGGAGAGGTTGCCGTCCATGTTGGAGCTCAAAGGAATTTGCAAAAGGTACGTTACGCAGTCGTTTACCCAGGTGGCGCTCGACAGCGTAAGCCTGTCTTTTCGGGATAACGAGTTCGTGGCCATTCTGGGCCCCTCGGGCTCGGGTAAAACCACGATGCTCAACGTTATCGGTGGGCTCGATCACTTTGATTCCGGTGACCTGTTGATTGACGGTATTTCGACCAAGGACTTTCACGATCGCGATTGGGATGCCTACCGCAACAACCGCATCGGCTTTGTGTTCCAGAGCTATAACCTCATTCCGCATCAGACCATTTTGGAAAACGTGGAGCTGGCGCTCACGCTCACGGGCGTGGGACATGCCGAGCGCAGATGCAGCGCGTGGCCATCGCCCGCGCCCTGATCAACGATCCCGAGATCGTGCTGGCAGACGAGCCGACCGGCGCCCTGGACTCAACGACATCCGTACAGGTCATGGATCTGCTCAAGGATGTCGCACGCGATCGTCTGGTTATTATGGTCACGCACAATCCCGAGCTGGCGTACCAGTACGCCACGCGCATCGTCAACCTGGCGGATGGAAAGATCACCGACGATTCCGACCCCTTTGATGTTGCCAAGGCCGCGCGCCGCGAGGCCAAGCCTACGCGCAAAACCTCGATGAGCTTTGTGACGGCGCTGGGGCTTTCTGCCCGAAACCTTATGACCAAAAAGGGCCGTACGGCCATGACTGCCTTTGCGGGCTCGATTGGCATTATCGGCATTGCGGCGATCCTGGCACTCTCCAATGGCGTAAACGGCTACATCAAAAAGGTTGAGGAGGACACGCTCTCGAGCTACCCACTCACCATTTCCAAGCAGGATTACGACCTGTCGTCCATGATGGGCGGACAGGGGGCCACGGATGACGATATGTCCAAGAGCGAGGATTCGTCCGACGACGGTACCGGCGGCAAGGCTAAGGGAACCGATAAGATTCCTGTGGTCACGGCCGTAAAGGATATGTTTGCGAGCGTTAAGTCCAACGACATGACGAGCTTTAAGACATGGCTTGACGACGGCGGCGACGGTATCGACAAAGAGGTCAACGCCATCCAGTACGGCTACGGTGTATCGCCGGTTGTCTATCGTGCCGGCAAGGGCGATGAGAAGCCTGTCCGGCTGGTGCCCAACGCCATGACCGATGCCATGAGCGGAGGCGCGAGCTCGGCGGCAACGGTGAGCATGGAATCCATGGGAACCTCGGTCTTTAACGAGATGATTGACGACCAGAGCCTGCTCGACAGCCAGTACGATGTCGTCGCCGGTCATTGGCCCACGTCTGCCAACGAAGCCGTGATGGTGCTTTCGAGCCGCGGCACGGTGGGCGACTATACGCTCTATAGCATCGGTGCGCTGGATATCGATGAGCTCAACGATCTGGTAAACAGCGCTATGACGGCTGACGGTGGGGTCGAAACGCCCGAGACCGGCTCCGACTTTACCTACGACGATGCGCTGTCTACCACGTTTAAGGTGCTGTCGCCGGCTGATGCGTATCGCAAAAACGAAGGGACCGGCATGTGGACTGACATGTCTGACGATGCCGACTTTATGACGGCCAAGGTTGCCGACGGTATTGACGTGCGCATTGTGGGCGTGGTGCGACCTAACGAGACGGCCAACGCGAGCGCATTGACCCCGGGCATTGCCTATACGCATGCACTGACTCGTCAGCTTATGGAACGCGTCGCCGATTCGCAGATTGTGCAGGAGCAACTCGCCCACCCCGGGACGGATGTCTTTACGGGCAAGTCTTTCGATGAACTGCAGGGCGAGGCCAAGCAAGGCGTGGATCTGGGCAGCATGTTCAGCGTGGACGAGGCGGCGCTCAAGAGTGCGTTCTCGTTCGATACGTCTGCGCTCTCGGGCGCTGCCGGCGGTATGGACCTTTCTGGTATCGACTTGTCCGGGCTGGACATTGACCTTTCGGGCGTTGGGAAGGACATCGACTTCAGCGACATCATGGCAAAAGCGCCAACCCCAGATTTCTCGGGCATCTTTGACGGTCTGGAACTCACGCCCGAGCAAATGCAGCAGG
>CABQMC010000009.1 GCA_902465115.1 uncultured Collinsella sp. | reverse complement strand
TTGTCAGAATTTTGCCGGTCTTTTTCTGGGTGCGGGCCATCTGCACGGCCTGATTGGCGCCCTTGCCGCCGGCGTTGGTGATAAACCCGCTGCCGCCGACGGTCTCGCCCGCACGCGGTATGCGCTCGCACGCCACCGAAAGGTCCATGTTCATGCTGCCGAACACCGCAACGATGCTGTGATCCGCCATGGAAACCTCCTCATCTGCGGGCCTTATGCCCACCGCCGGCCGTCGATCATGCGCTCTCGCACCCCCTATAACTTTAGTTCACTTTGATGTGGACGCGTGCTTGAGCTTGCGCCAGCAGCAAGCATTCACAGGAGCAGGCAGCTACAATGAAGGCGTGCTGATTATTCTCGTCATTGGATGATGTTTTATGGAACAACTCTCGCAATCGGGCTCGCGCGGTCGACGCCGCACGGGCAACGAGCCGGCGCCGCACGAACGCGTGAAGGGCGAGCGCCGTACCAACGAGCCGCGACGCGCCGCGAGCCCTCATCGCGCTTCTGCCAACAACGCGGGCCGCGCCAACACTCCCGCCGCGGAGCAGACGCCTGCTCGCCCCAAGTCCCGCTACATCCCTGCCCTTGACGGCCTGCGCACGCTTGCCGTCGTCGCGGTGGTGCTCTATCACCTCAACCTCACATGGGCACAGGGCGGTCTGCTCGGCGTCACGATCTTCTTTGTGCTTTCGGGCTATCTGATCACACGCCTGCTGCTCAACGAAGTCGCTAAGACCGGCCGCATCGACCTCAAGAGCTTCTGGATCCGCCGCATCCGTCGCCTGGTCCCCGCCGTGGTGACCGTCGTGGTGGTGACCTGCGCACTGTGCACCATCTTTAACCACGTGATGCTCACCAAGATGCGCCCCGACATCCTGCCGTCGCTGCTGTTCTTCAACAACTGGTGGCAGATTGCCCAAAACGTCTCGTACTTCAATGCTCTGGGCGACCCCTCGCCGCTCACGCACTTTTGGTCGCTCGCCATCGAGGAACAGTTCTATCTGATTTGGCCGCCACTGCTGTTTGCCATGGTATCCATGCATGTGAGCAAACCCAACACGCGCCGCGTGGTTCTGGGCCTTGCCGCGGTATCTGCCCTAGCCATGATGGTGCTTTACAACCCTGCCGCCGACCCCAGCCGCGTGTACTACGGCACCGACACCCGCGTGTTCTCGCTGCTGCTGGGCGCCTGGATGGCCTTTATCCCCGATCGCGATCTGGCGCCGGTGCGTCTCGCTCGTCGTTTGGGGCTCAATCGCCTGGCTGGCGCCGCCAAGCACGGCAAGAACGCCGAGGGCAAGCCTGGCGAGAAGGCCGACGAAGCAGCCGAGACCGCCCCGGCACAGCCGAGCGCCCTCGTGCGCTTTTGGTCCTCGCCCGCATCCATCGATGTATTGGGCGTCGTGGGTCTGGTTGGCCTTGCCGCCATGGTCGCGCTCACCAACGGCTACACCGCCTTCCAGTATCGCGGAGGCACGCTGTTATGCTCCATCCTCACGCTCATGGTCATCGCGGCCTGCGTGCAGCCCCAGGGAATGGTCGCACGAGCCTTGGCCGCCGAGCCGCTCGTATGGATTGGCAAACGCTCCTACAGCATCTACCTGTGGCACTATCCGCTGCTGCTCCTCATGAACCCGGTCGCCAACATCAACGACACGCCCTGGTGGCAGTATATCTTGCAGGTACTTGTGGTGGTCGCCGTGGCAGAGTGCTGCTATCGCTTTATCGAGACGCCGTTTAGAAAGGGCGCCTTTGGGCGCACCGTATCCGAGTTCCGCGATGGCACCACCACGCCCGCCAACTGGGTGCGCGCGCATATTCCCGTGTGCGCCACTTGCGGCATCGTGCTTGTTATCGCGCTGGGCGGCCTGATCTTTGTGCCCGAGACGTCTGCACTGAGCGGCGAGGGCGCCGAAGTTCTGAACAAGGAAGCCAAGAACACCGCGCCCACCGACCAGCAGGCGGCCGACGACACCGACAAGGACAACGACGGCTTCCCCGATGGCTCCTACGATCTGCTTATGATCGGCGACTCCGTGTCGCTGCGTGCCGTGGACACCTTTGACGGCGTGTTCCCGCACAGCCATATCGATGCCGAAAAGGGCCGCCAGTTCGATGCGGGCCGCGCGACATTTGAGGGCTATATCCAGCAGAACCTTGCCGGCAAGATCGTGGTCTTTGCCCTGGGCACCAACGGCTTGGTAACCGACGACCAGATCGACGCCATCATGGCCGATGCAGGAGATAAGCGTATTGTGGTGTTTGTGAACACGCGCAGCCCGCAGCCGTGGGTTGGCTCTACCAACCAGGCCATCGCCAACGCCGCTACGCGTTACAAGAACGTGCGCGTTATCGATTGGTACGGATACAGTGCCAACCGCAACGACCTGTTCGATGGCGATGGCACGCACCTATCGGCCACCGGCGTGACTGAGTACCTCAACTTGATCCACGATGCCGTCAAGAAGGACCTGCCCGTACACCCCGAGGATCACGTCAACGATCCGCAGCCGGCAGCCGTCAAGTCTGCCACCGACGCACTCATCAATGCGCTTGCCTTCAAGCCGCACAAGCTGGGCACCGACAAGTAGCCCGCAGCAAACAACCCAAAATCACTCTTTTCGAGCCGGCCCCAAGAGGTCGCGGGCAAAAAACAGGCCGCAGCCCATGGCGGCGGCCTGTTTGGAGTCCAAAAGAGGCGCTAAGCGCTGTAGCCCATCGCCTGCAGGACAAACATGACGACCGTCAGCACCGTAATCACGGCGATAGTCGCCCACGTGAGCACGTTCCACACGCGGCCATTGCGGTTGGCACCCATGATGTGACGGTCGGCGGCGATAACCACCTGAAACACCAGAACCACGGGCAGTAGCACGCCATTGATGACCTGCGAGGTCATCATAATCTGGAACAAATCGACGCCGGGCATAAGCACCAGCACGGCAGAGATACCGATGATGGCCGTAATGATGCCGCGATAGACCGGGGCCTCGTCCCAGCTGCGGTCGGCACCGCGCTCCCAGCCAAATGCCTCGCAGATAGCGCTCGACGTAACGCCCGGCAGCACGCAGGCGGCCAAGAAGCTCGCCGCGACCAGGCCCGAGGCAAACAGTACCGTGGACCACTGACCCGCAATAGGCTCCAGCGCGCGGGCAGCATCGGCGGCATCGCTAATCTGAATACCCGCCGGGAACAGCACCGTACCGGTCGTGATGATAATGAAGCCCGCAATGATATCAGCAGCGATCGAGCCGCTCACGGTATCGATACGCTGCAGCACGATGTCGTCCTCGCCCGCGTTCTTATCGACCACGTTGTTCTGCGCCAAGAAAATCATCCACGGCGCGATGGTGGTACCGATCGTTGCGACCACGAGCGACACGTAGCTGGGGTCATTTTGAATGTTAGGCACGACCAGGTCGACCGCGACCTCACCCCAGTTGGGGCCAGCCATAAACGCGGCGACAATATAGGTCACGAAGACGCAGCTTACCAGCAGCAGAATCTTCTCGATGCGCTGGAAACTACCCGACATGGTAAGCATCCACACCAGCAGCGCCACCAACGGCACCGAGATGCTCGCCGGCACGCCAAAGAGAGCAAGGCCGCTGGCGATACCCGCAAACTCCGAAATGGTCACAGCCGTGTTGGCGATCAACAGCGCCGCCATAGCAAGTACACTCTTGCGCACGCCAAAGCGCTCGCGGATGAGCGATGCCAGGCCCTTGCCCGTGACGCAGCCGCAGCGCGCCGCGGTCTCCTGCGTCACGATAAGCAGCACGGTCATGACGGGAAGCATCCAGAGCATCTTATAGCCATAGCTGGCGCCCGCGCTGGAATACGTGGCGATGCCGCCAGCGTCATTGCCCGAAAGCGCCGCCAGAAGACCGGGGCCCATGGCGCCAAAGATGGCCGCGATGGTCAGCTTTTGCTTGGTGCTCGGCTTTTGCTTCGTATTTTGCACGCGACCACCTACCCCATGACCGACATGGTGAGCAGCACCGCGGCGATGCAGTACGCCACACACGAGATCATGACGGCGATGACGTTCATGGCGGTACCCGACGTATTGAGGTCGTGCTCATCGCGCCAGAACAGCACCATCAGGTAAATCACGGCGCTCATGTTGCCAACCAGGCAAATGATGGCAGCGATATTAAAGCACCCCGTAAAGAGTTGCTCCTCAAACATGGGCGCATCGGGGAACGCGGCGGTGCGCACCAGCTGCGCGCACAGGTAAGTAACAAGCGAAAGGATCAGGCCCATACCCGTGCTCTGGAAGAAGAATCCCAGGTACGGTTTGGGCTCGTCGTCGTGACCGTCGTACTCGAGGAAGTAGTTCTTGACGA
This sequence comes from uncultured Collinsella sp., assembly GCA_902465115.1. Classification (GTDB taxonomy): domain Bacteria; phylum Actinomycetota; class Coriobacteriia; order Coriobacteriales; family Coriobacteriaceae; genus Collinsella. The sequence continues at coordinate 14,602 of CABQMC010000009.1, read as the reverse complement.
ACGACACCATGCGCGAGGCCGCCAGCAGCACGAGTGGCATGGCGCACATGGGGAACACCACCAGATGCGCGGAGCCGAGCGCCGTTCCCAGCACGGTCGCCATGATGCACGACGCGATGCCCCACACGACGACCCAGTACTGGCGATGCACGAACCAGCTGAGCACGTTCGTCGAGTCGTCCGACGCACTATCGCCTGAGCCGACACCGGCGATCTGCAGGTCCTCCTGATGCTCCTCGGCGATAACGTCCATGGCGTCGTCGAAGGTTACGATACCCAGGATATGACGGTTCTCGTCGCAGACAGGGATGGCAACCAGGTCGTACTTGGTCATCTCGTCCGTTACGTCTTCCTGGTCCTCGTCGGGCGACACATAGACCAGGTCGCGATAGGCCAGCTGACCCAGCGTGGCGTCGCGGTCGGCTACGATCAGCGTGCGCAGCGAAAGCACGCCGGTCAGCATGCCGCTCGGATCCTCGGTATAGACGTAGTAGACGCTCTCGAAGTCCTCGTCGAGCTCGCGAATCGCCTCGATGGCGTCACCGACCGTTGCCGTGGCGGGCAGGGAGACAAACTCCGAGGTCATGATGCGGCCGGCGGTGTTGTCCTCATACCCCAGCAGATTACGAATCGCCTTCTCCTCCTTGACGCCCATCAGGCGCAGGAGCTTCTCGGCCTTCTCGTAATCGAGCTCGTCGATCAGGTCGGCTGCATCGTCCGGGTCCATCATGGCCAGCATCGACGATGCGTCCGTGTCGGACAGGCCCTCGAGCATCTCGGTCATAAGCTCGTCGTCATCGAACTCCGAGATGGCCTCGGCGGCCTGGGCAGTATCGAGCTGCGCAAACACCTGCGCACGCAGGCGCGGGTCGAGCTGCTCGATAATGTCGGCGATGTCGGCAGGGTGCAGCTCGCCGAGCGTCTTGTGCGACACCGAGAGTTGAATGTTCTTGGTCGAGCGGTCGAGCAGGTCCATGTAGGACCAAGCGATGATGTCCTCACTGAGCGGCTTGCCCAGGTGCTTCATAAAGCCTTCGACGATATGCTCGAGCGCGGGGCTGATGGCGCGTAGCAGACCGCGGACACCGACCTCGGCGCCCAGCAGGCGCAGCTGGTTTTCGCCCGACATGGAAAACTTGATGTCGTTGACGCGCACGACCTTCATGCCCTGCGTGTCGACGATCTGCTTGTTGAGCACGTCGCGCGCCAGCAGGAGCTCGGTCGGCTGCAGGTACGAAAAACGGATTTCGGTGGCCGACGTCTTAAGGTGTACACCCGTCTCGTCGATACGGTCGACCCATTTGCGCCAGCTAATCATAAACGGCGTCTTGCCGGGTCCGCGGAACGCGAGCGACGTCACGTGCGGAAAAACTTCGCCGGTAGCAATACCAAAATCGTTGACCACGCCGAGCTTTTCGCCGTCGACGTCCAAGACCGGCAATTTGAGCATCTCACTCAGATAATTCAATGGTGCTCCCCATCATTATTCCTCCGGACGCGGCCGCGCGTGCGGCGTCCGGGGGCTTCTGGATATGTATACGCATGCGCGGGCGGCACGCCGCTCGACGCTTACACCCCGTGCATGCGCAAAAAGCACCTGCATGGGGTCATCGACTGTATGGTCGAGGTTTGGATTTCACCTGTAACCTTTCTCTTGACCCTCATTAACCGCAGTAACTATAGCATCAGCATCGCCCTGCGGCATCGAATTTATGCGCTGCACATTGCAGGCATACCAAACGCTGACGCATCCGTGACATAGTCATTGGGGACGTTCTTAAATGACTACCCAATGACTACTCTGTGGTGTCGTCGTCCTCGGCAAGTTGGGGGAACACGGCGTCCTTGGGCATGGCGGCCTTCGTCAGCGAGGTGAGCTTTTTGCTCAGCGACGTGTCCGTCTTGACCAGGTCGCTGAGCGTCACGATCTTGTAGCCGTCGGCAATGAGGCCGTCGATAATCTGCGGCAGCGCTTCGAGTGTCTGCTCGGCGCATTCGTCTCTATCGGTGAGCAGCACGATATTGCCCGGCGTCACCGAATCGAGCACCGTCGAGACCTGTTCGTCGGCACCGTTTAGCAGCCAGTCGCCCGAGTCGATATTCCACGAGACCACGGCGGAGACCAGGTCCATCGCATCAATCCAGTTTTGCTCGTCAAAGGCGGCGTAGGGAGCACGCAGCAGCATCGTCTTCACGCCGGTCGCCGACTTCATCGCGTCGGTGCCTTTCGTGATCTGTTCGCGTACCGCCTCACGGTCCTGACCCTTGAGCGAATCGTCGCTGTAGCTGTTGGATCCGATCTCGCACCCGGCATCGACAATCGCCTTGGCCGTGGCAGGCGAGGCCTCGACCGCATCGCCCGAAAGGAAGAACGTCGCGGTGACGCCCTTTTCCTTGAGCACCTGCAAGATCTGTTTGGTGGCGCCGCTCGGACCCTCGTCAAACGTCAGTGCCACGTACTTTTTGTTGCCCTTGGGCGCCACGCTGGCGCACGCAACAACGCAATCGGTGGCGGGCACAACCTCGCCGCGGTCTTGCGTCTTGCCCGACTGCTCACCAACCCACACCTCGGATCGGCCCTGGACACCCCATGTCTGCACATACTCGATAGCGCCCGTGCCCTCGACCTTGAGCTTGGGCTCGATAACCGCAGCCTGAACCTCGTGCTTCTCGTAGGTGTTACGGCCATCCTTGACCGTCACCTTCTCGCCGCCCTCAAGTTCGCGGCTATCCCATTTGCCCTGCTTCACGCGCTTGCCGTCGACCTTCACCGACAGTTTTTCGCCCCCATGGCGCTTGAGCACGCTGTCATCGACGGCCAGCAGGTCGCCTGCGTCGTAGGTGTCAGTCAACTCCTGGTCGTCGATGAGATTCTGCAGCGTAGAACCCACGCGCACCGCGGTCTTCTGGCCGTTGAGCTCCACGTCCACGCTGCGGTTGACGTAGCCCACGACGGCAGCGATAAACAGCACGAGCGCACAGCCCACGGCGATGAGTGCGTAGGGCAGGCGAGACGAACGACGGGGCGTACGGCTGTTGCCGATGCGCGCACTGCGGTCGCTAAACCCGCGGCTATGGTTGAGGTACATCGCGCCGGGCTTACGGTGACGCTTGCGCTGACCGCTGGGCAGCTGCCCCAGGTCGCGGCGCGCCGTCGGACGCGCACCCGAACGCCCGTTTAAGTTGGATCCGTTTTGGCGCATGTGCCCTCCCCCATAAACACAGCAAGCCGGAGCAACAGGTCTCCGGCTTGCCTCCCATCATTTGGTACGTCGCTATTTTGTAGCTTTTGACGAGCCTCCGCTCGCCTTTTGGTATTCGTCCTTAAACGCCTTGAACATGCCGCGCGTCTTGCCGAGCTGCTTGCCCAGTGCGCGACTGCCCTTGTCCACGGCAACCGATCCCTTGTCGTCGAGCACCTTGGCGCCCTTTTTGACCTTGTCGCCCACCACGACGCTGGCCTCGGCGGCCTTGGCAGCCGCACCGCCCGAATACCCGAGCGACTTGACCTCGTCCGAAACAATCATCGCGCCGTCCGCATAGCCGCGCAGCATCGTCGGCGGTACCTGCGTGTCACCAACCAAAACACTCGAAGCAGCACCGGCGGTCACATAGAATGCCTGCACGATGCCCGAGCGTGGCTTGAACTCAACGTCCGAGCAATAGCCCACGACGTCGCCTGATTCCGTGCGCACGTCCATACCGACCCAGATGATGCAATCGTCCAAGTTGATGTCGAGGCGCTTGGCAGCGGCGGCATCGTACGTGTCCTTGACGTCATCGACCGCAATGGCGCCCTCGTAGACACCAATGGCGTCGAGCGCTACGAATCGGTCGGGACGCTCGATCATGCCCGCGATATCGGACTGGCGGACCATAAAGCCGACCACGCGCGTACCGCCCGGGGTAAAGACCGGAAAGTGAATCTTTCCGAGCTTTTTAGGGCTGCGCGGCGTGCCATCCTTTTTGATGCGCTTGTCCTCGGTAGGCTTGCGATAGATCTTGGCGCCGACAAAATCCCCGGCGCGCATTATGCCTCGGTCGAGGGCTCCGCAGCCTCGGTATCAGCCTCGACGGCGTTCTCGACCACGACGTCGGCGGCGGGCGTCACGTTGCCACCCGAGATGGCATCGTTGAGCTGCTCGCGCAGCTGGTCCATGCGCTCGCGGGCCAGATCGACCTTGGCGCGCAGGTCATCGGTCTTGGCGTCGACCATCGGGCCAAAGTCATTCACCGCAGCACGGGCCTCCTCGGCGCTGTGCTCGTAGGTGTCGCGCATATTGTCCCAGGCGTCGTTGGCGATATCGGCAGCCATGGCGCGGGTCTCGGCGCCCGAGCGCGGGGCCAGAGCAACGCCGACAATAGCGCCGGCAGCGGCACCAAAAAGTGCGCCGGAGACAAAGCTGAAAGTCTTACCCATGATCATTCCTCTCCTGCGGGCACGTCGGTGCCCACCGTTTGAATGCTGTCCATTATACCCGCAGCGCATCACTTGCCGCTCCGCTCATCTGCGTACGGCAAAGGCGCAGGTACGTGATGGTGATAAACGCGTAGGCCTACTCCTGGGGCATAGCCGGCATGGCCACCGTGGCACCCGGGTCCTCGCCGGCGCCGTCCACGAGCGGCAGGCCGCCCTCATGCGCAGGTCCTGCCGGAACCGTCGCAGCACCGCCAAAGACGGCAGCGGAGGCCTCGTGGTTCTCGGCAACCGCGCCCTCGGTATCAATCGCCACCTGGGGCTCGTCGTCAAAGTTGGGGACGCCCTGGGGCTCGGCGGTCGCATCGGCAACGAGCTCGGCGTCGACCGGCACATCGCCCTCGTCAGCGCCCTCGTCCTCGGCAGCATCTTCGCCGTTCGCAGCGGCGACGGCCTCGTGAGGATCCTTGCCCTCGGCCTCGGCGCGCATGCCCAACACCAGGTTGCGCAGACCCGCGACCGTGCCTTCCACGTCGGGGGCAGGCTGGTCGGCGTGCAGGTACGCCCAGTCCATCATAAAGGTGGCCGACGACAGCGCACCAATGGCCAGTGCGTCATCGGGGCACGAAAGCTCAACCTCAAAGACGCGCTCGTCGTGCTCGCTTACGCGCGTGCGGCCGCACGAGATGCTACCGGCAAGACCGGTCTCGTTCATGAGCTCAACCGTCACGTGCTCCAGCAGGTGGCAGAGCTCGGTCTGGCCCATGCAGTCCTGGAACTCGCGACCGGAATCACCCAGGCACAGGTGCTTGGCAATCGCCGGCACCAGGTAATACACGCGCGCCGTGGCCTCGATATCCTCCGAGGTCATGAGCGGCATGCCGGGGTTCACCAGCACATGCGCGCAGATCTTGTCCTCGCTGACGGTGACCTTAAGGATGTTGAACAGGCCTGCCATAACTCTCCCCTACTCTTCCTTGCCCTACTCGTCGCCATCGTGCGGATCCACAGAGCCCGCACCCGACGCCGCCGGCTTCTCTGCCGAAGACTCGGAATCCTTCTTATCGGTTTCGGCCGGAGCGATCACGCGAATGAGCGAGATGCGCTGGCCACGCATCGACTGTACCTTGAACTTGTACCCCGCAACCTCAAACACCTCTCCGATGTCGGGCACCGAGTCGCAAAGCTCCAAAATCCAGCCGGCGATGGTCTCATAATCATCGCTTTCCTCGAGCGGCCAACCAAGCTCAATCGCGTCATCGCACGAAAAACGCCCATCGACAAGCCACTCGCGACGCGAAAGACGCGTGAGGTACTTGTTGTCGGGGTCGAATTCATCCTCGATCTCGCCGACAATCTCCTCGACGATGTCCTCGATGGTGATAATGCCGGCCGTGCCGCCGTACTCGTCCACGACCACCACGATCTGGTCGTGAGAGGTCTGCATCTCGGACAGCAGCGGCAGGATGTCCTTGGTGTCGGGCACAAAGGTGGCGTCGCGCAAAAAACCGGCGATGGGCTGGTCGCCCTTGCCGTCGAGCGCGGGCTGAATCAGGTCCTTAATGTGCGCGATGCCCGCGACGTTGTCGGGGTCCTCGTGATAGACGGGGATGCGGCTGAAGCCGGTCTGGCGCATGGTGGACAACACGTCGGCGACCGTCTCGTCGTCCTCGCACATGGTGGTGTCCACGCGCGGCACCATGACCTCGCGGGCAACGGTGTCGCCTAGGTCGAAGATCTCGTGGATCATGCGCTTTTCCTCGTCGAGCAGGTCGTCCTGCTCCGAGACCATGTACTTGATCTCCTCCTCCGAGACGTTCTGGCGGTCGTCGGCGCTCTTGATGCGCAGGATGCGGGCCAGGCCATCGGAGCAGGCGCCGGTCAGCCACACGAGCGGACGGGCGATCTTTTGGAAAAACGACAACGGTCCCACGACCTGCTTGGATACGCCCTCGGCGTTGGCCAGACCGATGCGCTTGGGGACGAGCTCTCCGATCACGATGGACACGAAGGCGACCGCGACGGTGATGATGACCGGCGCCAGGCCGCGCGCGATGGCGGAGAGCGGCGCGATGCCAAAGCTCATGAGCCACGTGGCGAGCGGGTCGGACAGACTCGTCGAGGCGACGGCGGACGAGGCGAAGCCCACGAGCGTGATAGCGACCTGGATGGTGGCGAGCAGCTGGTCGGAGTCGGCAGCCAGCTTAATGGCACGCTCGGCGCGCTTGTCGCCTTCCTCGGCCTCGTGCTCCAGCACGGCGCGCTTGGCCGTGGTGAGCGCCATCTCGGACATAGAGAAGTAGCCGTTGATGAGGGTCAAAACGAGGGTGGTGATAAGGGAGATGGTTATGTCCATCGGGAGTTTCTCGAACCTCCAAGATTCGGGACGTCGGATTAAAACAGTTGGTGGCGGATACGGCAATTGCACCGGTGCCCAAACGAGGACGCTGGCGCGCAGGCATGGTCGCTAGATTACGAAGAGGATCACCGCCATGAACTGGAAGATACTGCCGGCGAGCACCCACAGGTGGAACACGCTGTGCAGGTAGCGCACGTTTTTGGCGATATAGAACGGCACGCCCGCGGTGTAGCACACGCCGCCGACGGCGAGCAGGGCAAGTGCCACGGGGTTGAGCAGCGACACGAGCTCGGGCAGCTTAAAGACGACGAGCCAGCCCATCAGCAGGTAGACCAGGCCGCTTACCCAGTGCGGTTGACGCTCGCGCATAAAGCACTCGAGGGCGATGCCGAGAATGGCGATGGCCCATACGGCAAAGAACAGCACAGCGCCGCCGTCGTTTGCGAGCGTGATGAGGCAAAACGGCGTATAGCTGCCGGCTATGAGCAGGTAGATGCAGCTGTGGTCGATGATGCGAAACACGCGCTTGGCGCGCGCGGGCTGAATCGCGTGGTAGAGCGTAGAAGCTAGGTATTCGAGGATAATGCTGACACCATAGACAATCGCCGCGGCCATGTGGGCCGGGCCTCCGCCGCGCAGGGCAGCGAATACGATCAGGAGCACCAGGCCCGCGATACCCAGCAGGCAGCCGACACCATGGGTGACGGAGTTCATGATCTCCTCGCCCACCGTGTAGTGTGGAACGGCCGCGGTCTTGGGTCGCGGCTTAGAACTGTCGCTCGAATCGGACATGCCGGTTACATCCTCCAACGTAAAGAGTTCTCAACACTATATCAAAGCGTCTAGGTACGTGCGAAATTTGCACCATACGTGACCCTTTGTTTACCCATTCTTTGTCTGTTGACGCATCAACGGCGAACGTCCATAATGCGCTTGCATTAAATGTTGATGTATTAACATCTTATAGGAAAGCTTCTTATGTCTCAAAACGCACGTTCCCATCGAAAGCTCAAGATAGCTGGCGTCGTTGCGCTGGTGCTCGTTGTCGCGCTGCTGGGGTTTGCCGGCAACTTCTTGTTCGACTTTGCCCTGAATCCCCAAGCGCCCTACACCATGAAGATGATGCAGGACGGCAAGGACGCCGAAAAGGGCGAGCAGATGGACGCCGAGGAGGGCGAGGCACGGGCGTGGTTTAAGGAAAACCGCGAGAGCAGCAGCCTCACCGCGGACGACGGGACCGAGCTTGCCGCCTGGTATTTTGCTGCGTCGGAGAGCACACACGACTACGCCGTCTGCCTGCATGGATATACCAACGAGCCCATCGGTATGGCCCGATACGTCAAGCGATTCCACGACCGCGGCATGAACGTACTCGCACCCGCCGCCCGCGCTCACGAGCGCTCCGGCGGCGACTATATCGGCATGGGCTGGCCCGAGCGCCTCGACATCGTCGCATGGATCGAGCGAATCGTTCAGGCTGACCCCAAGGCGCGCATCCTGGTCTTTGGCGAATCCATGGGCGCGGCGACCGCCATGAACGTCGCGGGGGAACCTCTGCCCGCAAACGTGAAATGCATTATCGAGGACTGCGGTTATACGAGTGTTTGGGACGAGTTTTCTCTGCAGCTCAAGGACGTGTTCGGCCTGCCCAGCTTTCCCTTGCTCGATGTAGCAAACTTGGTGTGCAACGTGCGCGCGGGCTACGACTTTCATAAGGCGAGCAGCGTGGAACAGCTCAAGCGCGCGACGGTTCCCATGCTGTTTATCCACGGTGACCAAGACACCTTTGTGCCGTACAGCATGCTCGACCAAAACTACGACGCGTGCGCCAGCAAGGTCAAGCAAAAGCTCACCGTCCATGGCGCCACCCACGCCAAGAGCGCGCAGGTCGACCCCGAACTCTACTGGAACACGGTCGACGACTTCCTCGACGAGTATTTTTAGGCAAATAGTACGGTTTACTGGCCTATCTGACCCCCTAGCACTTCCGAAAAGCCGCCCGTGGGCACTGTGCTCACGGGCGGCTTTTGCTAACAGTTGTGCTACAAAGGCGCTTGTTTTGTCTAATAGCTAGGTGCTACTTGACCTCGATGAGCTCGTACTTGCTCGTGCCCAGGCCGATCTTCTCGGCGTGCGCGATGCACACGCGCCAGTCGGTGTCGGGATGCGTGATGCAGAAGGGATCCTTGGCCTGCTCGCCCTCCAGATGCTCGTGGTTGTGCTCCATCTTGGCCGCGCTATCGGTGAGCTCGGTGTTGGGCAGCGGCTCAGACGCCATGACGGCGTCGGCGCAGGCCTGGTCGATGGCGACCGGGTCGGAGCTCGCGAACATGCCGATGTCGTTGACGATAGGCGTATCGTTTTCGGGATGGCAGTCGCAGTTGGGACTGATGTCCATGGCAAGCGAGATGTGGAAGCTCGGGCGGCCGTCGACGACGGCCTTCGTATACTCGGCGATCTTGCAGTTGAGCACGTCGGCCGCGGCCTCATAACCGGGCTTGATGCAGTCCTGGTTGCATGCCGCAATGCAGCGTCCGCAGCCCACGCAGCGATCGTGGTCGATGGCAGCCACGTGCACCGTGCGAGTAGCGCCGCTGGCAAGCTCGCGCTCGCGGGTGCCGTCGAACGAGATAGCGTTGTGCGCGCAGATCTTTTCGCAGGCATGGCAGCCAACGCAGTGCTCGGTCGCGACGTTCGGCTTGCCGGCGGCATGCTGCTCCATCTTGCCGGCACGGCTGCCGCCTCCCATGCCCAGGTTCTTCATGGCGCCGCCAAAACCGGCCTGCTCATGGCCCTTAAAGTGGGTGAGGCTGATCACGATATCGGCATCCATGAGCGCCTGACCGATCTTGGCCTCGTGCACGTACTCGCCGCCCTCGACCGGGACGAGCGCCTCGTCGGTGCCCTTGAGGCCGTCGGCAATGATGATCTGGCAACCCGTAGCATACGGGGTAAAGCCGTTCTGGTAGGCGGTATCAATGTGCTCGAGCGCGTTTTTGCGGCTACCGACATAGAGCGTATTGCAGTCGGTGAGGAAGGGCTTGCCGCCCAGCTCCTTCACGACGTCCGCGACGGCGCGGGCGTAGTTGGGGCGCAAAAAGCTCAGGTTGCCCAGCTCGCCAAAGTGAATCTTGATGGCGACGAACTTGTTCTCAAAGTCGATCTGCTCGATGCCGGCGTGACGGATGAGGCGCTTGAGCTTGTCGAGCTGGCTCTCGCGAGCATGCGTGCGCAGGTTGGTGAAGTACACCTTAGCGGGTGCTGCGGGTGTAGTTGCGGTCATAGATCTATCCCCTCGGTCTATATGGCGTTACAGACATAGAGGATGGTACCAGTTAAAGCAGAGTTAAAGTCAAGTATGGCACCTAGTCATTGGGGACGTTCTTAAACGACTACTCTTGGACTTTGAGCGCCTCGGAGAGGCTCACGCGCTTGATGGAGCGCGTGAGCAGCAGCGCCACGACCAGGTAGGTCACAAAGCCAATGCCCACGCACGCCGCCATGGACCAAGCGGGCACGTAGATCTCGATATTGCCGTTGTAGGCGAGCAGCATCGAACGGAAGATGGCCGTGAGCGAGCCAATAATGACCGGCAGGCTCAGCACGAGCGACACCGCCACGCACAGCGTGATCGAGCGGATGTACAGATGCGAGATCTCGCTATCGCGATAGCCAAAGACTTTCATGTAGCTGATCGAACGGGCGCTGTGGTCGATCACAGCCTTGGTCAGCAGGTACATAAACAGCAGGAAGATAAACACCGCGAGCCCGACCATCATGCCGATCATTTTGCTCATCATGCCGATGAACTGGTCGCCCACGGCGCGCATGTCGTCGGGCGTGGTGTCGCCGGCAAAGTAACGGGCATCGAGGTCGAGCTTCTCGTCGCTCACATAGCCGTTAAAGTAGGCGGCGTCGTTGTCGAACAGCTCGTTAAAGTCGTCGATACTCATATAGATATTCATGTCCGACTTGGAGCCCCAGGCACAGTCCTTGCCCGCGTACTCAAAGGAATAATGCTCGCCCTCGTACTTGTCGCTGAGCGTGACCTTCTGGCCCTCGCTCCAGCCAAACTTATCGAGCAGACCGCCGCCAAAGACGACGCGTCCGTCGCCGACGTTGAGGTCTTTCCAATAGCGCGAGTCGGATGAAATGCCGTAGACGGAAATCGTCTCCTCGCCATTTCCATCGCCGCGGTCGTATTGCAGCTGGTAGACGGCGTCTTTCTCGGCCTGCGCGATTGCGTTTGCACCATTGTCGATCGTATTGACCGGGTGGATATCGTCGTTGTCAGCGTCAATCTTAGAGGCCTTGTCGATCAGGTCGATGGCCTCGTCGCGGTTGCAGCCGAGGGCATCGGCAAGGTCATCGAGGCGCGCATAAAGCGCATCCTTCTTGTCCTGGACCTTGGCAAGCGCATCCTGCGCTGCGGTCAGGCTCTCGGCAGACGGAGATGCGGTCGCGGCATCGGCTGCCGCCTGCGCCGCATCGGCCGCGTCGTCAAGCTCGTCATCGGCATCCTGAGCGGCGGAAAGCAGCGCGCCGTCAACCGACTGCAAGCGCTCGAGTGCCGACCACTGCTCGCGCTCCTCGGCAGCGCCCTCGAGCTCCAGCGGCGCCTTGAGCGTGTACTGGTGCTCGGCGACCAGGCCTGTCTCGAGGTTGTCTGCGTAGTGCGTCATCGTGGGCAGAATCGCCAGGCCAAAGAGCAGCAGCAGCGAGGCAAACGCAATGCCCACGAAGAGCGTGGCGAAGTTGCCTAGGTTGCGCAGGAAGATACGAAGGCGGAAGCGCGAGACAAAGCCCATGCGCTCCGGCAGCTGCAAGCCGCGCTTGGTGCCCGATTTGCCGCTCGCCTCGTGACGAAGGAACTGCAACGGCGTCTTGCCCATCTTGTGAAGCAGGCCCACCAGCGTGATGAGGATGAGCGCGGCGGCGGGAACCACGGCGCACTTCACAAAGATCTCCCAGCTCCAGTACATCTGGAAGGGCGGCAGGCTATACGAACCGTAATAGAGGCTGCGCATGGGCTCGGTAAAGAACACAACGCCGAGTACTGTGCCCAGAAGCGCCGCGACCACGCCCACGATAGCGGGAAGCGCAAGGTAGTGCAGCACGATCTCGCGTCGACGATAGCCGCTGGCGAGCAGCGTGCCGATGATGGCGCTCTCCTCCTCGATGGTGGCGTCGGTAAGGACCACAAAGACAAACGCCATGATCACGATGATGATGTCGAGCAGCGTCATCCACATCATGGAGTCGCCGTCCACGTCATCGCGCGCATAGCCAATGCCCTGGTTGGAATCGGCGTCGATCAGATCGTCCACGCGCGCATCGGCGTCGGTCAGCGCCTCGACCATATCTTGCTCGGCGTCGATGCGGTCTGCGGTGGAGAGATCGCGATCGGTGAAGGTGAAGGAGTAGGTGTAGGCAGGCGCGCCGCCGGCATCCTCGAGCGCGGCAAAGCCGGCGTCGGTGACCTCGGCCACGCCATAGGTGATGGTGTTCACCGTAAAGTCCGAATTGTTGAGGAACAGCGCCTGGCTATCGGGCTGGGTCATGATGCCGCAGATGGTGTAGGCGCGACCCTCGAGCTCGACCTTATCGCCCACGGACAGGTTGTTATTGGTGGCAAAGACACGGTCGATGGCCACCTCGTCATCCGCCTTGGGTTCCTTGCCCTCACAGTAGGACGCGATATCGACCTTGCTGCGGTGCGCATAGGTGCGCAGCGTGCGCTTGGTGCCGTCGTCGCCGGACGCCTTTTTGATGATGGCATCGATGGAGAAATTCTTGTAGAGCGTGACGCCGCCGACGTCGTCGGTCGCGTCCTCGGCTGCCTTGAGCTGGTCTTTGGTGGCCTCGAAGGAAGTGGTCACGCGGCCGTCCTCGATCGTGTACGCATCGCGCATGTCGTCGATAAGGCAGCCGATGGAGTGGGCCGCGAGCAAAAAGCCCGAGGTAAGGGCGATGCTTCCGCACATAAGCAAAAAGATGCCCAGGTACTTGCCGATATTGCGGCGCAGCTCGCGCGGGAGGCGTTTTGCGAGAGGTGTCATGGCGCCGCCTACCAATCGAGCTCGGCGGCCGCGACGGGCGACTCGTTGAGCTCATCCTCGACGATGCGCCCGTCGCGCAGGCGCAGCACGCGATTGGCCATGCGCGCGATGGCGGCATTGTGGGTGACAATGATGATGGTGCAGCCGTAGGTGCGGTTGACATCCTCCATGAGCTGCAAGATCTCCTTGGACGTCTTGTAGTCAAGCGCACCCGTAGGCTCGTCGCACAGCAGCAGGCCCGGGTTTTTGACGAGTGCGCGGCCGATGGCGCAACGCTGCTGCTGGCCGCCCGAGACCTGGCGCGGGAACTTGTTGCGGTGCTCGTAGAGGCCCAACGAACGCAGCAGGTCGTCGATGTTGAGCGGCTTTTTGGACAGATGCGCCGTGACCTCGATGTTCTCCTTGATGGTGAGATCGGGCACCAGGTTGTAGAACTGAAAGACAAAGCCCAGCTCGCGTCGGCGATACTCGCCTAGGTCGGCAGGCTTGAGCACCGTGAGGTCGCAGCCGTCCACCATGATGGAGCCGCCGTCGGCATCCTCCAGGCCGCCGATCAGGTTAAGAAACGTCGACTTGCCCGAACCCGAAGGCCCCAGCATGACGCAGATCTCCCCGCGGTTGATGGACGTGTCGATGCCGTCGAGCACCGTCAGGCGTGCATCTCCATCGCCGTAGTGCTTTTTGAGATCCTTAACCTGGACGTAGACTTCCTGCGTTGCCATGGTATCCCCCATTGTTAGCCTCGTACTACTTTATGAACGTAATAGTAAACCTTGGCGAACTATTTTGGAGCGAGGCCTGGATTTTATTTCAGACTAGTCATTGGGGACAGACTTAAACGACTAGCCGCTGGGGACACTCTTTCGCCACCCGGCAGCTGGGGACGCTCCTTTTCTGCCGGCAGTTGGGGACAGTCCTTGGCAACCCGGCCGGCAAGCCGGCGGTTCGGCAAAGACTGTCCCCAATGACTAGTCGTTTAAGTCTGTCCCCAATGAGTACGATGACTAGGTGACTAGGCGTGGGATTTGGTGCGTGCGAGGGCTAGGCCTACGGCGGCGATGGCGGCGGCAAAGAGCACAGTGACGCCCAGGTCGCAGGCGATGTCGCCCAGCACGGTGGACGTCAGGTCCGCGGCGAGCGCCTTGCCGATCGCGTCGTTCACCCAATACGTCGGCACAAAATGCGCCGCGGTCAGCACGGCCGAGCCCATGAGCGACAGCGGCATCCAGGCGCCGCCCAAAAACGTCATGAGCATGCCGAGTAAGTTGCCCACGCCGTTGAGCAGCTCCTCGCGCGCGCCCAAGCTCGACAGCGTAAAGCCAACGGCCAGCGGCGTGCACGCCAGGGCAAACGTCGCCGCCAGCGCCAGACACACACGACCCGCGCCGACCTCGGCAACCGCGCCGGCAAAGCCCACGACGCCCATCATGCTCGACACAAACCAGATGCAGACGGTGAGCACGGCGGCGGCCGCAAACACGGCAAGCGAACGCCGGCGCTCGGAAATTGGGCCGGCATCCATACGACGCACGCGCTCGGGCTCGTTCATGCCCGAGAACACCAGCCCCACCGACACGATGACCGACGAGATAATCGCGTACGCGCCAAAGTTGAAGTACGACTCGAGCGTGGCGGCAGCAGTCGAGTCGACCTTGACCTGCTCGATCTGGACCTCCGCGCGCTTTGCGGCGGCATGCTCGGCGGCCTTGGCAACGTCGCCGTTAGAAGCAGCGGGCTCAAGCGCCGCCGCAGCGCCCGCAAGTGAGA
>CABQMC010000008.1 GCA_902465115.1 uncultured Collinsella sp. | reverse complement strand
TCGTCGTGAGCCCGATGTGGCGCTCGCCGCGGCCGAGCAGGCCCAGCAGCTAGGGCTTGAGCCGGATTCCGAAGAGCTACGTGATGCGCTGGCGTTTGTCGATGCCCAGCTGTTCGACGTGGTGATGGCCTGTCTGTCCAGCCATCAAAAAGATCGTCCCGAGCCGGTGGCGGTCGAGGCGGCGCTCTCGGCGTTTTGTGACCACTATACGCAAAATGTCGGTCGTTCGCTCCGCGGCGAGCCGCTCACGCCGTGCCCCATGGATGCGTCTGGCCGCGCGGTTCGTCGCGCGCTGATGGCCGGCGCGACGGTCGTCTGTGGCGTGGTTTGGGCTGTGGTCGTGGTTTCGGCCGCGCTGCTGGCGTCGGGCGCTCGCGTGACGGCGACTTTGGGATCGCTCGTGTGGTCTGGGTCGCTACCGGGTATTATTGCCGCACTGGCGTTGGCGCTGCCAGGCATAGCCGGCGTTGCCGCGGGGGCACTTGCGCGCGATCGGCGCTCGGGCTTCCTGCAGGGTGTGCTTGCGCTTTCTGCCTGCGAGGTTCCGGTGCTGGTTGTGGCTGCATGTAGCGTATTTTCCCAACGCGCCGTGATGGGCGGCCTTGTTGCCGCTCTGGTTGCAACCTATACGCTTACGTGGTTTTTGCTTGCGATGGGCTTTGCCTTTGAACTTCCCGTTTCGGCACCGCGACGCACAAAAGCCCAGATGGCGACTCCGCTTGCCGGTGGAGCCGCAGCTGCCCGTACTTTTGGCGGACCTGTCGAAGTATCGTCCGATTCTATTTCTACGACCAAGGAGGCCTAGGTCATGGCATCTCAAGTTGAGCTCACCCCATGCGGGGCCATGTTTGACATCTTTAAGCGCGCGGCGCATCTGAGCCATATCGAGCTGTGCGGCTTGGTGCTTTCGTCCCGTCCGCTCGCCGACGGCCGCAGCCCGCAGAGCCGAGCCGCCGATCGCTCTTGGGTTTCCCGCTTTATCGTTCGCGCGCCGGTCGGCACGCTTCAGCAGCGCTACTTTGCCGAATACGGTACCTCGGCTGCGCGTATTATGTCGCAACTGGCCCTGCGCCCGCGCAATCCCATGGACTCCACGGCTGTGATCAATATGGTGTGCGGTTCTGCAGGTGAACCGATGGTACGCGCGCTCGAAGAGTGCCACCAGGACACAAATCTCTATCGCAACGCGCTCGATCGCCTGTCCCAGGCGGCGGAACTCATGCCCGCCGAGCGCGCCGAGGCCGTGCTGGTGCTGTTTGTCGCCGTCGGTTGTTCGGCGGATGTGCGGTCCTCGGTGAACTATGCCATCGACTACGCGCACGCGACCTGTGGCGGAGGCACCTCCACGCCGCATTCGCTTGGCATGTCGCTGACCGCGGGCGAACGCGAACCCGCCCCGGCGCACCCCTTGGGCTTGCTGCGCGTGCAAAACAGTTTTGTCGTGAGCGCCCCGCGCTGGATTCAGCCGAGTGAGCAGGGTGTTGAGATTGGCGCGCTGGCCACTGGTGAGGGCGATATTACCGACGTCGGCGACGATGTCTCGGCCCGCCATGCCCATATCTGGTGCGATGCTCAAAATATCTGGCACGTCGAGGACTTGTCGTCCACCAACGGAACCGTGGTGGTAAACGGGGCCACGCGCGTCTGCATTCAGGTCGAGCCCGGCCGTTCCGCCCAACTCAATCCCGGCGACGAGCTCAAGCTCGGCGAATCCACTACCTACGCCATTCTCTTCGGTGCCCTTTAGCCAGTCCTGCCAAATGGTCTCTCCGTCCCCAAGGGATCATTTTGCTCCCGGCAGTCACCCGAGGTAAACCTTTACCGCCCGCCTATATTTGCCGAAATTACACTTGACGGCGGGGTACAATAAACCCGCATGCGGATTTCCGTTGCGGGCGCTTCCCATCGCCGGGGCGTGCCCGGGAGCATCCGGCATGCGGCCTTTGCGGCGCTCGGTCATGTGCAAGACGGGCGGTCGGGTCTGTGGGGCGCATCAGCTGGCCCTCGCCTCGGCATGTCTTCTCTCCACGCCACGTACCTGCTGCTGAGCCTGCCTGCCAGATGATTGGAAGCAACAGCGTAAATCCCATCACGCCAACATCCCGGCGATCGCCGGGGCCTGTATACCTATATGAGAGGAGAGGGGTATATGGCGCGTAAGTTTAAGTCTATGGACGGCAACGAGGCGGCCGCATATGTTTCGTATGCGTACACCGAGGTAGCGGGAATCTATCCCATTACGCCGTCCAGCCCGATGGCCGACCATGTCGACCAGTGGGCGGCCCAGGGTCGCAAGAATATCTTCGGCACCCCGGTCAAGGTCGTCGAGATGGAGTCCGAGGCAGGTGCAGCCGGTACCGTTCACGGTTCGCTGGGCGCCGGTGCTCTGACCACCACCTACACGGCTTCTCAGGGTCTGCTCCTGATGATCCCGAACATGTACAAGATCGCGGGCGAGCAGCTCCCGGGCGTCTTCCACGTCTCCGCGCGTTGCGTCGCTTCCCACGCCCTGAACATTTTTGGCGATCACTCCGACGTCATGGCCTGTCGCCAGACCGGCTTCGCCATGCTCGCCGAGGGCAACGTCCAGGAGGTCATGGACCTCTCGCCGGTGGCTCACCTTGCCGCCATCGAGGGTAAGACCCCGTTCCTTAACTTCTTCGACGGCTTCCGCACCAGCCACGAGATCCAGAAGGTCGCCATGTGGGACTACAAGGATCTTGCCGAGATGTGCGACATGGACGCCGTCCAGGCTTTCCGCGACCACGCGCTCAACCCTGAGCACCCGCACACCCGCGGCAGCCACGAGAACGGCGACATCTTCTTCCAGCACCGCGAGGCCTGCAACAAGGTCTACGACGAGCTTCCCGCCGTCGTCGAGGGCTACATGAAGAAGATCAACGAGAAGCTCGGCACCGATTACGGCCTGTTCAACTACTACGGCGCTCCCGATGCCGACCGTGTCGTCGTGTGCATGGGCTCCTTCTGCGACGTGCTCGAGGAAGTCATCGACTACCTCAACGCTCACGGTGAGAAGGTCGGCCTGGTCAAGGTTCGCCTGTTCCGTCCGTTCTCCATCAAGCACTTCGTCGACGTTCTCCCCGAGACCGTCCAGAAGATCGCCGTCATGGACCGCACCAAGGAGCCGGGTTCCATCGGCGAGCCGCTCTACCAGGACGTCGTTTCCGCTCTCTACGAGGCCGGCAAGACGGGCATCAAGGTCGTCGGCGGCCGTTATGGCCTGGGCAGCAAGGACACGCCTCCCGCGTCCGCGTTCGCTGTCTTCGAGGAACTCAAGAAGGACGAGCCCAAGCGCGAGTTCACCATCGGCATCGTCGATGACGTGACCAACCTGAGTCTGCCCGAGGCTGAGGATGCACCCAACACCGCAGCCCCCGGCACCATCGAGTGCAAGTTCTGGGGTCTGGGTGGCGACGGCACCGTCGGCGCCAACAAGAACTCGATCAAGATCATCGGCGACCACACCGACAAGTACGTCCAGGCCTACTTCCAGTACGACTCCAAGAAGACCGGCGGCGTCACCGTCTCGCACCTGCGCTTTGGTGATTCCCCGATCCGTTCGCCGTACTACGTGACCAAGGCCGACTTTGTCGCCTGCCATAACCCCAGCTACATCGTTAAGGGCTTCAAGATGGTCCGCGACGTCAAGCCGGGCGGCACCTTCCTGGTCAACTGCCAGTGGAGCGACGAGGAGTTCGCCGAGCACATGCCCGCCGTGGCCAAGCGCTACATCGCCAACAACAACGTCAACGTCTACCTGATCGACGCTATCGACCTGGCCGCTAAGGTCGGCATGGGCAAGCGCACCAACACGGTGCTCCAGTCCGCCTTCTTCGCGCTGGCCAAGGTCCTGCCCGCCGAGGACGCCCTGCAGTACATGAAGGACGCGGCTACCAAGTCCTACATGAAGAAGGGTCAGGCTATCGTCGACGCCAACCACAAGGCCATCGATGCCGGCGCTACCGCCTTCCGTAAGTTCGAGGTTCCGGCCGACTGGGCTACCGCCGAGGATGCCGCCCCCGTCGAGCTCTCCGAGGAGACCAAGTCCGCCATCGCCCAGCAGGTCAAGAACCTGCTCGAGCCCATCGATCGCATGGACGGCGACAGCCTGCCTGTTTCCGCCTTCGTCGATTGCGCCGACGGCCAGTTTGAGCTGGGCGCCTCCGCATACGAGAAGCGCGGCGTCGCTGTGGTCGTTCCCCACTGGGACGAGACCAAGTGCATCCAGTGCAACCAGTGCGCCTATGTGTGCCCGCATGCCACCATCCGTCCGTTCGCGATGACCGAGGACGAGGCTGCCGCCGCGCCCGAGGCTACCCGCACGCTCGACGCCATGGGCCCCAAGGCCAAGGGCATGAAGTTCACCATGGCCGTGTCCCCGCTCGACTGCATGGGCTGCACCAACTGCGTCAAGGTCTGCCCCAAGGGTGCCCTCGAGATGGTTCCCACCGAGCAGGAGATGGACCAGCAGCCCGTTTGGGACTACATGGTCGAGAACGTCTCCGAGAAGAAGGAACTCATCGCGGCCAACGTCAAGGGCAGCCAGTTTAAGCAGCCCTACCTGGAGTTCTCCGGCTCCTGCGCCGGCTGCGCCGAGACCGCCTATGCACGTCTGGTGACCCAGGTTGCCGGCGACCGCATGTTCATCTCCAACGCCACCGGCTGCTCCTCCATTTGGGGCAACCCCGCTGCCACCGCTCCTTACTGCAAGGACAAGGACGGTCACGGCCCGGCGTGGAACAACTCCCTGTTCGAGGACAATGCCGAGCACGGTCTGGGCATGGCCGTCGGTTATGAGGCCGTCCAGAAGAAGCTGATCGCCGCTACCCAGGACATCATCGCTGCCGATGGTCCGTCCGATGAGCTCAAGGCTGCCGGCCAGGCTTGGATCGACTCCGTCAACGACGCCGAGGCCTCCAAGACCGCTGCTGCTGCCTACGTTGCCGAGCTCGAGAAGTGCGGCTGCGACGCTTCCAAGGCGATCCTCGCCGACAAGGCTTACCTCACCAAGAAGTCCTTCTGGATCTTCGGCGGCGACGGCTGGGCCTACGACATCGGCTTCGGTGGCCTGGACCACGTCTTGGCTTCCGGCCACAACGTCAACGTCTTCGTCTTCGACACCGAGGTCTACTCCAACACCGGCGGTCAGGCCTCCAAGGCCTCGAACCTGGGCCAGGTTGCTCAGTTCGCCGCTGCCGGTAAGGTGACCAAGAAGAAGTCCCTGGCCGAGATCGCCATGAGCTACGGCTACGTCTACGTGGCGCAGGTCGCCATGGGCGCCAACCCGGCTCAGACCCTCAAGGCCATCCACGAGGCCGAGGCCTACGACGGCCCGTCCCTCATCATCGGCTACAGCCCCTGCGAGATGCACTCCATCAAGAAGGGTGGCATGCAGAACTGCCAGGCCGAGATGAAGAAGGCTGTCGAGTGCGGTTACTGGAACCTCTTCCGCTTCAACCCCGAGGCTGCTGCCGGCAAGAAGTTCTCGCTCGATTCCAAGGAGCCCGCGGGCGGTTATCAGGAGTTCCTGATGAACGAGGCCCGTTACGCTTCGCTGACGCGTTCCTTCCCCGAGCGCGCCGAGGAGCTCTTCAAGGAGAATGAGCAGGCCGCTATGGACCGCTATCAGCACCTGCTGAAGCTCAAGACGGTGTACAACGAGGCCTAGGTCTCCCACCGCAGGATCTGAGGGCTAACCTTCGCGGACGTCCTCGGACATGAAAGAACCCCCGCTGCGCACTACGTGCGGCGGGGGTTCTTTCGTCCTGCGGAGTGTCCGCGAAGGTTAGCCCTCAGATCCTGCTACGACTACGTCCTCGGATGTGATGGCGGATGAAGGACGTGGTTGTGGGGGGCTTTTGTCCCCTTCGCTGTTTCGTGGCTTTGCCGCGAAACCTCGCGCCACTTTGGGGATGGATGGGGGACTTGGCTGTTGCCGCCTTTTCGGAGCCCTTCTTTATTCCTTATGCTGGATGAAAAGCCCCTTGTTTTTGCAGGGGTGCATACTCGACTTATAAGTGCATAGAATCTCGTATAGCGCGAGTAAGATATTGCGCTGTCCGTTTTGTGTTTAGCAGAGATGTAGTTTGCATAATCCGACATAATCCTCGCTGCATTTAAATAAAGTTGCACGTAAATGGCGTAGATATGTCTGAGCTGGTGTTCTGTACGCTGAGCGGACAAAAACGACCGTTCACCGTTCCGCTATTTTCAAAATGAATAAAATGAGCGATAAAGAGAATAGAAACCTTAATAAACTCGCGCATCGCACGGACGCGGGTTATTAATGGGTTGTAGGCCTTTTACAGAAAGGATTCCAGCAATGTCTAAGCCTCTTGGCAAGCCCGATCGTATTGTCGTCGCCCTTGGCGGCAACGCCCTCGGCAACAACCCCGTCGAGCAGATTGAGGCCGTGAGCAACACCGCCCACGCTCTCCTCGGTCTCATCGAGCAGGGCAACGAGATCATCATCACCCACGGCAACGGCCCGCAGGTCGGCATGATCCAGAACGCCTTCGCCGCTGCCCACGATGCCATCGGCACCCCCGAGATGCCGCTGCCCGAGTGCGGCGCCATGTCCCAGGGCTACATTGGTTATCACCTGCAGCAGGGCATCGGCCGCGAGATGCACAAGCGCTATAAGCGTTGGCACGCCGCCACCGTCGTTACCCAGATCGAGTGCGACCCCGACGATCCCGCGTTCAAGAACCCGACCAAGCCGATCGGCCCCTTCTACACCGAGGAGCAGGCCAAGGAGTTCATGGCCGAGGATCCCTCCAAGGTCTTCGTCGAGGATTCCGGCCGCGGCTGGCGTCGCGTCGTCGCTTCCCCCGATCCCAAGAAGATCGTCGAGGCTGACTCCATCCTCAACCTGCTCGACAACGAGTTCATCGTCATCGCCTGCGGTGGCGGCGGCATCCCCGTCGTCCGCGACTACGAGAACAAGGGCTGCTACAAGGGCGTTCCCGCCGTCATCGACAAGGACCTGGGCGGCGAGCTGCTGGCCGAGGACTGCGACGCCGACGTTCTGTTCCTGCTGACCGCCGTTGAGCATGTCGCCATCAACTTTGGCAAGCCCAACCAGGAGGAGCTCGAGGACCTCACCGCCGACGAGGCCGAGCGCCTGGCCGACGAGGGCCAGTTCGGCAAGGGTTCCATGGAGCCCAAGGTCCGCGCTGCCATCAAGTTCGCCCGTTCCCGTAAGGGCCGTACCTGCATCATCGGCGCTCTGGACAAGGCCGCCGAGACCATGGCTGGCCTCTCCGGTACCCGCATCCACGAGTAGTCTCTACTCTGTTGCCTCTCTTGTGGGCGCTAGGCAAAGCGCCCACAAACTAGCCTCTCTTCATGAGCCCCGCAGTCCGCTCCGACTGCGGGGCTTTTGCTATTCACCTAGTCATTGGGGACGTTCTTAAATGACTAGTCAAACAAGAGCGTCCCCAATGACCACTCATTTAAGTCTGTCCCCAATGACTAGTAGTAGGCCCACATGGCTTCGACTTCGTTGAGGACCTCTACGACGCCCCAGCGGCGGGCGCTGCGGCTGGCCGAGTTGGGGTCGTAGACGCCAATCTGGTTGGCATCGTCGATGCCGTAGAGCACGATGTAGTGGCCTACGTTGGTAAACGTACCGGGGCGCACTGCGGCGATGACGGGCACACCCGAGCGAAGTGCTTGGGTAATCGATTCGCGATCGTTATAGAGCTGTGTTCCGTTGAGCCCCAGCTGCCACGCACCGCCTGTCATAAACGACCACTCGGTGGCACCGGTGGGGGCGTAGTTGCCGGCTTCGGCCAGTGCGCATATATCGACCGGCGTCTTATCGGTATGGCCGGTCTTAAAGATATAGACCATGGTGAGGCAGGTAGGACCGCAAGCGTTTTCGCGAATAGTGCCACCGGCATAGGGCAGCTCCGACCATGCGGGGTCAATTTGGTAGATGTGGGGCATGGTGCCGGCCTGCCATTGCGAGCGTGGGGTCGAGAACGCAAAGGAGTAACCGGGTGCGACGGGAGCTTTAAGCAGCTTGTCTTCGGCAGTGGGCTCAAGACCGGCTGATCCGTGGGAGATACAGGATCCCAAAAACACAAAGACGAGGCAGGCGGCGATGGAGCAAAGCGTAAGGCGTAGGCGGCGGGCCGGAAGCGCGTGGCTTGTGGCGTGTGACGCAGGGTGAGGGGCGGAATTGCCGCGATCGCGTTGAGGTCGCGAAAAGGAGCGCTTGACGTAGTAGTCGGTCTTATGCCGATCGTAGCGGCGTGGCTGCGATGTGTCGGTCTGGCGTTGGCGTGTGCTCGTACTCACGCGGTCTGACTGCTGCACGGTACGGCTTTGTTGCCGCGAAGAAGCCCCGAGCTGCTCTTGGGGGCGCTGCGGGTTGTCGTTGTCGGAGGTGATTCTGGGCGTTGGCGTGGCGCGGCCGGCAAGGCGCACGCTTTGTGGCCGTTGGTCGCCGTCATTGTATCCGTATGCCATTCGAATCACCTTGCCTCATGTGTAACTTGTTTATCCTACATAAAAAGATGCACGACACATGGGTATGTGCGCCAAAAGCCTGACAAATGGTATGAACGTTGCCGCGCCGCGCGCCTAGCGTCACGGCAACAGGTATTCAAAAGCAGACAAGATGAAAGCGTCCAAGACGAATGACGTCTCCCGCCGTTCGTCCCAAAAACGGTGCCGCTCGTTTTGCAGTTCTGCCTTCGGTCGAGCTGCGAGCGGCGCTGCTGCGCCAAGGCCGTATCTTAAAGCCATGGAATAAAAGCGCGCGGCAAAACGGACCGCGCAAGGGGTGACGCCAAGGGCGTCAAACAGGAAAGGAGGGGAACAATGGCGGACAAGAACGCAGAAGTTGCAGTCGAGGATAACGGCGGCATGAAGAAAACGCTTTCGCTCTGGAACTTCTTCACCATCGGCTTCGGTGCCATCATCGGTACCGGTTGGGTTCTGCAGGTCGGCGACTGGATGGTCGTGGGCGGCGGTCCCGTTCCCGCTATGATCGCATTCCTCTTGGGTGCAATCTTCCTCGTGCCCGTCGGAGCTGTTTTCGGTGAGCTCACGGCTGCTATCCCCATCTCGGGCGGCATTGTCGAGTATGTCGATCGTAGCTTTGGCCGTACGCTGAGCTACATCACCGGATGGCTTTTGGCCCTGGGCAACGGCATCCTGTGCCCGTGGGAGGCCATCGCCATTTCGACCCTCGTGTCCGAAATGTTCGGCAGCCTGCCCGGCCTTGAGTGGCTGCGCGCCGTCAAGCTCTACACCATCCTAGGGGCCGACGTTTACCTGTTCCCGACGCTGATCGCGCTCGGCTTTGCAGTCTACGTCATCTTCCTCAATTTCCGCGGTGCCAGCTCGGCTGCCAAGCTCCAGGCCTTCCTGACCAAGGCCCTGCTCTGCGGCATGCTGCTCGCCATGGGCGTCTCGCTGTTCACCGGCTCGCCGGACAATGCCATGCCCGTGTTCTCCCAGGTCACCGGCGCTGGCGGCGGCAAGGCCGCTACCGAGAGCACCAGCCTGTTTGCCGGCATCGTGTCGGTCCTGGTTCTGACCCCGTTCTTCTACGCTGGCTTCGACACCATTCCTCAGCAGGCTGAGGAAGCAGCCGAGGGCCTCAACTGGAACAAGTTCGGCAAGATCATCTCCCTGGCCCTGCTGGCCGCCGGCGGCTTCTACATGGTCTGCATCTACTCGTTTGGCACCATCCTCGACTGGCATGAGTTTGTTAAGAGCCCGGTTCCCGCGCTTGCCTGC
Organism: uncultured Collinsella sp.; assembly: GCA_902465115.1. Taxonomy (GTDB): domain Bacteria; phylum Actinomycetota; class Coriobacteriia; order Coriobacteriales; family Coriobacteriaceae; genus Collinsella. Next base: position 10,888 of record CABQMC010000008.1, on the reverse strand, counting down.
CTCAAGGGCATCAACATGCTCCTGTACCTGGCCATGCTCGTCATCGCCACGCTTGGACCCATGGGCCCGATGAACTCCTTCTACGGCGCCACGAGCCGCATCATGCTCGCCATGGGCCGCAAGGGCCAACTGCCCGAGAAGTTCGCCGAGGTCGACCCCAAGTCCGGCGCTCCCAAGCTCGCCTGCGTCGTTCTGGGCGTCATCACCGTCATCGGTCCGTTCCTGGGCAAGAACATGCTCATTCCTCTGACCAACGTGTCAGCTCTCGCCTTCATCTTCTCCTGCGGCATGGTCGCCCTCGCCTGCCTGCGCATGCGCTTCACCGAGCCCGACCTGCCTCGTCCCTACGAGGTACCCGGCGGCAAGTTTGGCATCGGCCTCGCTATCGCTGCCTGTGCCATCATCATCGGCCTGCTCGTGATTCCGTTCTCTCCTGCCTCCCTCAACATGGTGGAGTGGAGCATCGTGATCGGCTGGTTGGCTATTGGCCTGGCCCTCATGGCTTTCACCAATTCCCGCAAAAAGTAACGCCGAGCCGGGGCGGATCAGGTGCGCGGGACCCTCTCTCCCGCGCACCGAACCCGGCATCACTTGGGTAGCTTTGTGAGGCCGCGACCCAACACGGCCTCGCCCACATATATGGATCCATAAGGAGGAACCATGTCCACTAAGTATGCAATCGTTGGCGGCAAGCTCATCGACGGTACCGGTGCCGAGCCGGTCGAGAACTCCCTCGTTCTCGTCGACGACAACGGCAAGATCGAGTACGCCGGCGCCATGCAGGACCTTCCCGAGGGCGTTGAGGTCATCGACGCCGCCGGCAAGACCGTCCTTCCCGGCCTGATCGACACCCACCTGCACTTCTCGGGCAACTTGACCGATGATGACACCGACTGGGTCATGCAGCCGCTCCTCGAGAAGCAGGCCGTCGCCGTCAAGCAAGCCTACGACTGCCTCACCCACGGCCTCACCACCGTCTGCGAGATCGGCCGCTTTGGTATCCAGATCCGTGACTGCATCGACAAGGGCGTCTTCAAGGGCCCGCGCGTTCTGGCCACCGGCCTTGGCTTCTGCCGCGTTGCCGGCCACGGCGACTCCCACCACTGCAGCCAGGAGCTCAACAAGGAATCCCATCCCTGGGGCGACCAGGTCGACGGTCCTTGGGATCTGCGCAAGGCCGTCCGTCGTCGCCTGCGCGAGAACCCCGATGCCATTAAGATCTGGGCTACCGGTGGCGGTATCTGGCGCTGGGACTCCGGTCGCGACCAGCACTACTGCTCCGAGGAGATTCAGGCCGTGGTCGAAGAGGCGAAGATGGTCGGCATCCCCGTGTGGAGCCACTGCTACAACAACCACGCCGCTGCCTACGATTCCGTTCGCTTTGGCTGCGAGCAGCTGATTCACGGCTTCGATATCGATGAGCGTACCATGGACCTCATGGCCGAGCAGGGCACCTTCTTCACCCCGACGATCGCCTTCCTGCCCACCTGGTACGCCACCTATCCGCCCGTCTACGTCCCCGAGCTGCACGACAAGTACGAGGGCACCCTGGTCGAAAAGGAGCTGCAGCGCAACTACGACTGCCTGCGCGAGGCCAAGAAGCGCGGCGTCGTCATGACGATCGGCTCCGACTCCTTCTCCTTCGTCACCCCGTACGGCACCTGCTCCATCGAGGAGATGTACGAGTTCGTCGACAAGATCGGCTTCACCCCGGTCGAGACCATCACCTGCGCCACCCTCAACGGTGCCAAGATGTGCCACATCGAGGACGAGACCGGTTCCATCGAGGCCGGCAAGTGCGCCGACCTGCTGGTCGTCAACGGTGACGTCGCCGCCGACATCCATGTGCTCAACACCGACAACATGGACGTCATCATGAAGGACGGCTGGATTGTCGAGGCCGGCACCTTCGGCGAGGCAAACAAGTACAGCGCCTAAGCTACCGTTCATCGATGGCTTGGTGTAAAACACAGTATTTGATTGCATAATGCAATGGAGAGGGTCGCTTGCGGCCCTCTTTATTGCTATGGGGTGCGTCAGTAAGAAGGAGATGACGGTGGATCTCAATAGGCTGATTCTGGGCAAGAGCTACAACTCTACCAAGGTCTTTCGTACCGCTCAGCATGTGGTTCAAGCCATCTTGCTCGGTATTGTCGTTCCGCTGCTTATCCTGCTGCTCATCTGGGATCTAACCGATAATCCCAATCCCGTTCCGGCCGTTGTCGTCATTGCCGGCTTGGTCATGCTGTGCTTCTTCTTCTCGTACGTCTTTGTCGTTCCCGACGACCTCACATCGAGCGCAACCGACCGCACGCTCGCCATCGCTTCAAAAATATTCGCCTACACGTCGCGCGGCCTTACGCCCGAAGCTGCCCTGGGCGCCTCTAAGATCATCCTGTCCGAAACTATCGCCTCTGCCATCTGCTTTACCGACGGCAAGCAGGTGCTGGCGAGCTGGGGCGAGGACTCGGCAAAATGCCCCGCGGGCACCCCGGTGGTACTGCGGACTACGCTCAACGTGATCAACAGCGGTGAGCAAAGCGTGTTCTCGCGCGATGCCTCGACCGAGACGGGTGGCTACTTTCCGCGTCTGCCCGCCGGTATTGTCGCACCGCTTACCGTGCGCGGGCATTGCGTGGGCACGCTCGAGCTGTATTATCCCCGTCTGAGCAGCATCGATATGCGCCAGACGGCGCTTGCCTCGGGCTTTGCCGACCTCATTTCCACGCAGCTTGCGAGCTTTGAGCTCGAGCGTCAGGACGAGCTTACGGCCCGCGTGGAGCTGCGCGCCTTGCAATCGCAGGTCGATCCTCATTTTCTATTCAATACCATTAGCACGATCGTGTCGCTCGTTCGAACCGAGCCCGACAAGGCGCGATCGCTGCTGATCGACTTCTCCAACTACTATCGTCAGACGCTTTCTGATTCCGATACGCTCACCACGCTCGAGCACGAGGTGGAACAGGGTACTCGTTATATCAATCTTATGCAGGCCCGGTATGGCGACGGCCGTCTGCGCGTCTCGGTCGATATCGACTTTGAGGTGCGCGACAGCCTGGTGCCGCCGTTTATCTTGCAGCCGTTGCTCGAAAACTGCATCAAGCACGCGCAGCGCGAGACCGAGCCGCTTTCTATTCATGTTAGGGCTTTCGAGACCGATGACGGTTTGGAGATCATCGTCGAGGACGATGGCATCGGTATGAGCGAAGAGGTCTGTGCGCATCTGTTTGAGCAACATCGCCGAGAGGAGCCCGAGAGCATTACCGCCGACGGCTCCGTCAAGCGAGGTTGCGGCCTGGCGCTCTTTAACGTACTTCAGCGCATCCATTTCTTTTACGGAGAAGATTCCGGCATGCGCGTGAAGTCCCAGGAGGGCGTGGGAACGCAGGTCATCGTCGAACTGAACGGCGAGCCGCATGAGCCGGCGCCGTTGACGGCGTAGCACGCGGTTGGATTGAGAGAAAAAGAGGGGAAGCACATATGTCCGAAGGCTGGAACATCTTGGTGGTTGATGACGAGCCTCCCATTAGGGCTGAGTTACGCTATCTGTTGGAAAAGGATACGCGTGTGGGTCAGATTGCCGAGGCGGGCAATGTCACCGAAGCCGTGGAGTCGATTCTGTCGAACAAGCCCGACGTGCTGTTTTTAGACATTACCATGCCCGGTCGCTCGGGAATTGAGCTTGCCGAGACGCTGCAGAACCTAAAGACGCCGCCGGTCGTGGTGTTTGTGACGGCATTTGCCGAGTATGCGGCTGATGCCTATAACCTCGATGCCGTCGATTATGTCGTCAAGCCGGTCGAGGACGCACGCCTGTCAAAGGCACTCGACAAGATCGAGGCGGCCTTGGGTGTCCGTCGTGTTATCCACGCTCCGCGCCAGCCTTTGCGCCTGACGGTGGATCGCGGGGGCAAAAAGGTGTTCATTCCCGTGGCGGATGTCTGCTACTTTGAGGCGCGTGCCGATTTTTGCAACGCCGTCTGCGCCGAGGGAACATACCTGATCAATGAGTCGATTTCCTCGCTCGAGCGGCGCCTGGCCTCCGAGGGCTTTATCCGTGTCCACCGCAGCTATCTGGTCAATTTGGAAGACGTGCACAATGTCGAGATCGGTTCCACGGGTCTTATGGAGCTCAGACTCGATCGCGTAACCTCGACGGTGCCCGTGTCCCGCCGTCGCGCTGCCGAGGTTAAAGCACACTTGGGGCTTGCGTAGACGGTCTGCATGCCGTCGTTTACCATCGCAGGTTTGGCATGGGCGCGCGGTGGGCATAATGGGTGGCATCGAATGAAATCGAAAGGATCATTATGCCCGCGCTTATCACCCATCATCTGTTTGGCGAGGAAAGCATCGACCGTCTTCCGCAGGGCGTCATCACGTCCGATGAAGAGCGCATTGCCTTTATCTTGGGCAACCAAGGCCCCGACCCGTTTTTCTTTCACATTCTGACACCGCGTGTTTCCGACTGCACGCTGCTGGCGCAGGTCATGCATCGGTCGCGCATGTCTCGCCAGTTCGCGTGCCTGCGCGACGGCGTGTCGCATCTGCTGCCGCGCGACGCCAGCTTGGGTCGCGCCTTTGCGCTGGGCCTGCTGTCTCATTACGTGCTCGACCGCAACGCCCACCCCTTTGTCTATGAGCAGCAGTTTGGCATCGTGGAGTCCGATTCAGAGCTTGAGGATTCGAGCAGTCAGGTCCATGCCGTGATCGAGAGCGACCTGGATGTACTGATGCTGCAGCTTAAACGCGATGGCGCTACGGTCGACGATTACCCGCCGGCGGGCGAGATCGTCACTACCGATCGCATCAATCGCGTGGCCGGCGTGCTGATGAGCTATGTTGCCGGACGCGTGTACGGCATTGACATTCCGGCGGGGGAGTACGGTGCTGCCGTTGCCAATATGCAGCGACTTTACCGCGCGATTGAGCCGGCCGGCTCCGCAAAGACGCGCGCGATCTCGCTGGTTGAGGGCTTGGTGCACGACTACTCGCTGCTCGACGGCCTTGCCCATCGCGTGACGACGGAGCTGCCCGAGCGCACCGGTAACCTGGGCCATCTGACATGGAAGAATCCCTTTACCGACGAGGTCTCGAACGAGAGTTTCCCCGAGGTCTTTGATCGCGCGCTGGTCGATTACGAGTGCACGGTCGCACGTTTTATCGAGACCGGCGATATGGAAGCCGTGACCAACCACGTCAATTACAGCGGTCGCGTGCTCGGCGCCGACGAAGAGTTCGACCGCGAGGAGTAGGGATCGTGCGTGCCCCTTTGCCGAATCCTTACCGGCGCTTCTGGACAATTGGGGTACGATGAACTAACTGCATATCGGGCAAATACGAAGGGGCCCTGTCCATGAAATACACCAAGCTCGAGCGTAACTGGGTTATGTATGATGTGGGCAATTCGGCCCTCGTGCTGCTCAATACCTCGGTGGTGCCCATTTACTTTAACGCCATCAATACCGGCGCTTCTTCGGCCGACCTGGTGGTCGCCTGGGGCAATGCGCAGACGATCGCCTCGCTGGTCATCGCCATGCTCATGCCCATTCTGGGCGCGCTTGCCGACTACGCCGGCAACAAGATCAAGTTCTTCTTGGGCTTCTTCCTCACGGGCCTGGTGCTTTGCCTGGCGCAGGCTATCCCAATGTCCGCCATGGCATTTTTGACCGTGTACGTGCTGTGCACCATCGGCCTTAACTCTTCTATGACGTTTTACGACGCCATGCTGCCCGACATTACCACTGACGAGCGCATGGACGCCGTGTCCAGCTCGGGCTATGCCTGGGGCTACATCGGTTCCACCGTGCCGTTCATCATCTGCTTGGCGCTTATCATGGGTGGCCCCGCTCTTGGCGTCCCCACCATGCTGGCAACGCGTCTGTCGTTTGTCATCACTGGTGCCTGGTGGCTCATCTTTACCCTGCCGCTCATTCGCACCTATAAGCAAAAGTACGGTCGCGAGCGCGGTCCCCAGGACACCATCGGCCACATCGTGGGCGGCGTGTTCTCCGAGGTCGGACACACCATGCGCGAGATCGCTCACAACAAGCCCGTGCTGGTCTACATGATCGCGTTCTTCTTCTACATCGATGGTGTCCATACGGTCATTTCCATGGCAACCAGCTACGGATCGGCCTTGGGCATCGATTCGACCCAGTTGGTCCTGGCGCTGCTCGTTACGCAGTTCGTGGCCTTTCCGTCCGCCATCATCTACGGCAAGCTCGCCGGCCGCGTGGGCACGCTCAACATGATCTTGGTGGCAGTCGCCGCCTATATGGGCATTGTGCTGTTCGCCGCGTTCTTCCTAAAGACCGCCTTTGAGTTTTGGGTGCTTGCCATTATGGTCGGCCTGTTCCAGGGCGGCGTGCAGGCGCTCAGCCGTAGCTACTTTGGCCGCATTATCCCCAAGGAAAAGTCCAACGAGTACTACGGCTTCTTTGACATCTTCGGTCGCTATGCAAGCGTCATGGGCACTTTCCTAGTGTCGGTCGTCACCTCGCTGACCGGCAACCCGTCGCTGGGCGTCCTTTCCATTGGCGTGCTGCTGATCGTTGGCTTTATGCTGCTGGTCCGCCTGTCCCGCATGACTCGGGCGGCAGAGCATGCCGCATAGGAGCGAGCGGCTATTGTGCCTGTCCACGGTACTCTTTTGGGGTTATCCGCAATAAACATTGCGACTTGCGAGCAATGATTTGCCCAAGTGGGTATGATGGAATCAGCTAGGTCGCGGGGCGTCGCCTGTGTTTGGCGGCGTCCCGTTTTTGTGTTGCAGGGAGGGTAAGGCATGAACGCCACGGTCGTGATTCCAGCGTATTGGGCGGGCGATGACGCTTGCGCAAACGCCCCTGGCACCTATGATCATTCGACGCGACTCAACGCCGACAATCCCGAACTCGACCGCTGCCTGGCCTCGCTTGAGCAGGTACGTGACATCCCGCGCATCATCCTTTTGGTGGTCTGTCCCGTTTCTGCCACAGCCGATGTGTCGCTGCGCGTGCGCGAGATTGTCGACGCGCATCCCACGCTCAAGGTCACCGTTGTCACCAACACCCAGGCCTCGCGCATCGCAGACCGGGTTGCTCAGATCGCGCCCAAGGGTTCGGGCGAGTGCGTGAGCCTGCGAGGCTACGGTGCCATCCGCAACATGGGGCTAGCCTGTGCCGCTGTGCTGGGGCATGACGCGGTTATCTTTTTGGATGACGATGAGACTGTCATCGACGCCGACTTTATGAAGCGCGCGACCTATGCGTTGGGGCAGCAGACACGTCAGGGCTTGCCGATCTTGGTCAAGAGCGGCTATTTCTACGATCGCGACGGCTCGCCGCTGGCTCCCACGGACAAGGCGGGCATCTGCCATCGTTGGTGGACCAAGCGCATCGAGTTCAACCGTTGGATGAAAAAGGCGCTCTCGGGCACTCGCATCTCGCGCTCCAACTACGTGTGCGGCGGCCTGATGGCCCTGCACGCCCGCGCCTTTACGCGTGTGGCCTTTGACCCGTTTATCACCCGCGGCGAGGACTTGGATTACCTCTTTAACATGCGCATGTTTGGCTACGACGTGTGGTTCGATAACGAGTGGACCGTGCGCCATCTGCCTCCGGAGTCCGAAAAGCGCTCACCGCGCTTTATGCAGGATGTATACCGTTGGTACTACGAACGGGCCAAGTTGACATTCGCCGCGCATCAAAAGGAGCTCATTCCCGTTACGGCGGCATCACTCATGCCCTACCCGGGCCCGTGGATTTCGCGCGAGCTCGACGATCGCGTGCGCAAGACCGCTATGGTCCGCAGCGTGTTTACCCGCGAGCATGAGGGCTACCTGCGCATCTGGCGCCATGGTATCGGCGAGGCAAAGGCCTATGCGCGCCAAAACGCTGCAAGCTATCTGCGTTTCCAGAGCTTTTGGCCCAAGATCATGGACGGGCTTTGGCGTGACGCACAACTGATCAGTATCCTGGAGGGGGCCGAATGATCGACCGCCGCGCCCAGCGCGATAGTTCAATATCAATCTTTCGCATCATTGCCGTTGCCTGCGCCATTTGCGTGCTGGTGTATTTTATTTTTGCCTTGGTGACCGGTATCGAGCCGATCGCCACGGTGATTGCCTGCGCGCTGCTGTGCATCTTTCTGTGCATCTTTATCTTTTTGACGCTCAATCCCGATTCGGTGCGCTCCCAGTACACCGAGGAGACGCTCTCGGTGGCCTCGGCCATGCTCGAGGACATTAAGGGCGGTCTGACGCAGGAGTCGGCGCGTTTGGTGTGCCGGCGCATTTTGCCCGAGACGCGCGCCATGACGGTGGCCATCACCGACGAGGGCAACGTGTTGGCCTGCGCGGGCGAGTTTGAGGAAAAACTACTGCCAGATTCTCCCATCCACACGCTTGCCACACGCTACGTTATCGAACATGGCATCGTGCAGTCGTTCAACCGTATGGTGGATGTCGTGGGGTCGGACGGCTCGCACAACCAAGTCCCCGCCGGCATTATCGCCCCCATCAAGGTGGGCGATCGTACCGTCGGCACGCTTAAGTTCTACTACAAGACCCCGCGCGCCGTCGACCGTACCCAGTACGCGCTTGCCTCGGGCTTTGCCGAGATCTTGTCCACGCAGCTCGCCATCCACGAGCTCGAGGTGCAAAAGGAACTCACGGCGCGCGCCGAGGTGCGTGCGCTGCAAGCGCAGATTAACCCGCACTTCCTGTTCAACACGCTGAACACCATTGCATCGTTTACGCGCACCGACCCGCTGCGGGCCCGCGAGCTGCTTCGTGAGTTCTCATCGTTCTATCGTGCCACGCTCGACAACTCGGGATCGCTTATTCCGGTCTCGCGTGAGGTTGCACAGACCAAGCGCTACCTTACCTTTGAGAAGGCCCGCTTTGGCGAGGACCGCGTGCTTGCGACGTTCGATGTGTCCGAGGACGTGGAAGATACGCTGGTGCCGGCGTTCGTGATCCAGCCGATTGTCGAGAACGCCGTGCGTCATGGTATGGGCGATGACGACGCCCTGAGGATCGACGTGACCGTTCACCAAGACGGCGAGGATGCAATCTTGATTGCCGTGGCCGATAATGGATGAGGGTACCGCCGCCAGACTGTTTGACGAGCGCTCTGCCCGTCCCGACGCCAGCTCTCCCCAGGGTGGCGGCGCCGGTGTGGCCATGCACAATATTTCGGAGCGCATCCATCGCTTTTATGGGCCGCACTCCTATACGCGTGTCGAATCGGCGCCGGGCAAGGGCACCAAAGTGCTCCTTCATCTTGATTTGTCAGAGAGCATCTTTGACATTCAAGAGTAAAATAAAAGGCTACGGGCTCAACGTCATGCGACGGATGCCCGGCGTAGTTAGTTGACGAAAGGTTTTATCCCTATGCTGCGTGCGATGATTGTGGATGATGAGGCGCCGGCTCGCTCGGAGCTTCGCTTCCTGCTCGAGCAAACGGGCAAGATCGGCACGATCACGGAGGCGTCGAGCGTCCGCTCCGCCATCGAGATGCTTATGGAAAGTCGCGTGGATGTCGTGTTTCTCGATATCTCGATGCCCGGTGCCTCGGGCCTGCAACTTGCCGAGGCGCTGCATAAGCTCAAAAATCCGCCGGCGATCGTGTTTGTGACTGCGTATAGTGACCATGCGGTCGAGGCATTCGACGTGGATGCCGTCGATTATCTGATGAAGCCGGTCGAGGAAGCTCGCTTGGATCGCGCGATCGAGAAGGTCATGCAACGCACCAAGCCGGTTACGGACAGCAAGGTGACCATCGAGCGTATCCCGGTGGAAAAGGGCGGCCGCAAGGTGCTCATTCCCGTGGACGACATTCGCTTTATCATGGCCAAGGACGATTACTCCTGCATCTATACCGTCGATGATCGCTTTTTGTCGACGACCTCGCTGGCGCAGTTTGAGGCCAAGCTCTGCGATTTTGGCTTCTTCCGTGTTCACCGCCGCTATATCGTCAACTTGGCGTGCGTCACGGATGTCGAGACGGTGCCCTCGGGTGCCATCCAGCTGGGCATTACGGGCGTCGACGAACGCGTGCCGGTTTCGCGCCGCCGCGTCGTGCCGCTTAAGAAGGCCCTGAGTCTCTAGCACACTGGCCCCGCAGCCCTGTAGACCCATCGTCTGCGGAGCCGTGGGGCCTTTTTGTATGTATCTGCCGAATCGTTTTTTGCGGAAGGGATCCCATGAACAGTGCAAGCGCCAAGCGCATCGACATCATCTCGGACACCCACGGCTATCTTTCTCCCGCGCTTCTGGACGAGCTCAAGGGCGCAGATCTGATCATCCACGCCGGAGACCTCACCTCAGAGATGGATTACGAGCATCTATGTACCATCGCCCCCGTGCGAGCGGTCCTAGGAAACAACGACTACTACCGCGACTACGGCCCGGATGTAGACCGTCTGGCCCTCTTCACCTACGAAGGCCTCAAATTTGCCGTAGCCCACTACCGCGAAGACCTCCCGGTGGGATCCGTAGACGTAGCCATCAACGGTCACACCCACGTAACCAAAGAAGCCCAAGTAGGCCGCTGTCTAGTCCTCAACCCCGGCAGCGCCAGCTACCCCAGAGGCAGCCGAGGCCCCACCATGGCCAGAATGCTCGTCAAGGACGGCAAGATCCTGAGCACCAAATTTATTGACCTAGAGTAGGTGCAACAAAAACGGGAGATGCAGACCGCATCTCCCGTTTTTCTTTGAGCAAAAGGTCGAAGTCCAACAACAATCTTAGACAACCCCGCCGAGGAGCACGCGGGCTAGCCGCGCAGCGGCGCACGCCCGCAAAACTGGTTGAACATAGTGACGGCAGGGAGGGTCTCCGGGGCCGGCGGGCGCGGGTTAAGTTTGTCGCGAGTTCCGCACGCAAAGGAAAGCACTTAATGTGCTT
>CABQMC010000007.1 GCA_902465115.1 uncultured Collinsella sp. | reverse complement strand
ATCAATTCACGCCGTTCGTTCGGCAGGAGCCGTACTGGACGTCCTCGAATCGCATGGGCTACTCACCCCAAACTCCGACTCCCCCGCTATCATCTTCCACTGGTTTAGCGGCACCTCGGACGAACTCGCCCGTGTGCGTAATGCAGGCTGTTATTTTTCCGTCAACGAACGCATGCTTACGTCAAAACGTGGACGCGAATATGCCCGACAGATTTCACTCGACCGTCTACTGCTCGAGACCGATGCGCCGGCCGAGTCAAACACAGAAACAAGCGCGCAGTCGCTCATCAGATTGCTCACAAGGACCTTAGAACGCATCGCCACGCTCAAAAACTGCGATGTACAGCACATTGAGTCGGCAGTTTTAGCAAATGCGCGCTCTGTTTTTGACCTTCGCTAACCCCTGTGGGCAAAAATGCCAAGGGGCATGCGAATCGCACAACGCAGCCCCTATTGGAAGGCAGTACAATTCGGCAGCATTACACCAATTCGTGCATGAGATCACGGTTGCGTGCATACAATTCGTCGAAGATATGACGACGTGACGCATATAACTCGTGGGCAGCCATATCGGGCACGATTGTTTGCGCAACGCCAAGGACTTGGGCGAGCTCATCCCATGATGCATAGGCGCCACCTGCGAGAGCTGCCATGATGGCATCACCGAAGCATGCGCCCACCGTAACCTTGGCAACCGAGACCTCGCGCCCACATACGTCGGCGATAGCCTGCATCCAAACTGGATTCTTGGTTCCACCTCCGACAAGCATAATGCGCCCAATTGGCAGTCCATGCTCTCGCTCGATAATGTCGACATGGGATGCAACGGTATACGCGACGCCTTCCAAGGCGGCGCGAACCATATGGGCTCGCGTATGCCTTCCGGTCAGGCCAAAGAAGACGCCACGCGCCTCGGGATCGTTGAGCGGAGTACGCTCCCCCGCAAAGTACGGCAGACACAGGAGCCCATCGGCACCCGGCGCCACGTCGGCGGCATCATGCGCCATAACCGAATATGCATCGGGGCCACCGTGGTCCTCGGCCTCCACGGCATCGCGATACAGCTCTTGGCGCAGCCACGATGTGAGCGCACCCGCCGTATTGGTCCCCGCGCAGATCCCATAAGTTCCGGGAATGATAAACGTCCCTGGCCACAGGCGGGCATCATCGATCATATGATCAGCTAGGTAGATGAAATACGCCGTACTCCCCAACTGAACCATCATATCGCCGGGACGGAATACACCCGTCGAAATGGCCTCGGCACCAGAGTCGCCCGTTCCCACTAAGACAGGTGTCCCTGCCGCGAGCCCCGTCGCCTCAGCCGCACGCTGCGTAATCACCCCGGCAATATCGGTAGCCGACATCACCTCCGCCATCTGGTCAGGCCGGCAGAAACGAGCACATTCCCGAGCATCAACCTTCCAGGTGTAGCGGTCGTATAGGGGAAGAAAATCCTCCGCCAAATAACGGTCCACCGTAAAACGCCCCGTCAACTTTGCGCATAGAAACGATGACGCCGTCAGGAACTTCGCGGCACGTTCGTGCACCTCGGGCATATTCTCCTTAAACCACAAGATCTTGGGAGCAATATCTGACGAACAGGGATCGTGCCCGAAAAGCTCGCGTGCGCAATCTGACCCATATTCGGAAAGAAGCTCGTCAATCTGCGGCTTCGAACGTGCATCGACTCCATACAAAATCGCGGGCGCCAGCGCGTTGCACTCGGTATCGACCGGCACACAGTCGCAACCCAATGCGGAAAGGCCCACGCATCCGATCTGTGCCGCGTTAACCCCCGATCGCGCCACCAGCTCGCGCGACAAGCGGCAAAAATCGCCCCACCAAACTGCCTCCGCATCATGCTGGTACCATCCATCACACGGGTTGTCCGTCTCATGTCCACAAGAGGCTTGGCAAACGATGTTGCATCGATCATCGATTAATACGCCTTTAGAGGCGCTTGTCCCAATATCAATACCCAGATAGAGCGCCATAGGTGCCTACTCCCCTCGCGCCGTACGAGCGGCAGCCATAAAACGAGCTACCCGCTCAACATCAACCGGGGCATCCAGCTTTCCGTCGCGCTTTAAGCAGGTGCCGACAAACGCGCCATCGTAGTGAGCAAATACGTCAGCCACGGTATTTTCGCGACAACCGGTGCCACATACCACGGGTACTTCTCCAACACGCTCGCGGACCTCATCGGCAAGCTCGCCCGAAGCGCCACGACCGGCAGCCGAACCGCCGATGACCATCGCATCCGGTAGGCAATTAAAGAGAAGTGAATCGGCAATGTCCGCAGTCGCGCGGCCGTTAAGATACACCTCCCCCTCGCTCGTGATGAAGTGAAAAAGCTTGAGGTCGTCCAAGCGCAGCGCCGCCTTGCGACGCATGGTGTGAGCGAAATCTCGATTAATCAGCCCAAGATCACCGGCCCAGGCACCGCAAAAATTGCAGCGCGTGAACTGCGCGTCGACGGCAGCGCACAGCTCGATTGTGGCATCACCATCGTAAATAGCCTCAGCTCCCCAAGGGGTCGACAGATCATGGGATAGAGCCCCGATTACATAGCCCATCGATGCAAGGGTTGAGGGAGAAACGTGCTGCTCATAGGGCATCGAGAGCTCATTGGTAATCAAAATGCCATCGACACCGCCCTGCTGCAACGCCTCGAGATCGCGCTTGGCGGCTTCCACGACCTGCGACACGCTTCCGCCCGGGTAATACAGTGGATCGCCCGGCAGAGGACGCAGGTGCAGCATTCCGATAACCGGCTTTTCGGTCTTGAACATCGAGGTTAAAAACGACATAACGTGCTCCTTCGTAGGGTTATTGCAGGGACGTTACTCCCCCAGCACCTCCACGTACACTTTTCGCTTCTGCGGACCGTCAAACTCCGCAAGATAGATGTTCTGGGCGCCTCCGCACACGATGTGGCCATCTTGGACGGGAAAGAAGCAACTGTTTCCACAAATCATGCTCTTGATATGCCCACAGGAGTTGTTGCCGGTAGCTCCATAGCTCGGCAGGAAGTGTGCATGCGCATAGGGGGCATCGAGTGGGGCGATGCGATCAAGCGTCTCCATAAGATCCGTCTCCACGCAGGGCAGCCCCTCGTTTACCACGATTCCACAGGTCGTATGCGACAAAATAATCGCTGCCAAGCCATTGGTCACCGAGCTGCGTTCGATAGCAGCGTGCACGTCCTCGGTAATATCGATGAACTGGTCCGGAGCAGTCGATAGATAGCTCAATGTCTCGAGCGTCACCATGTTTACTCATCCCCTTCAAGAAAACGCAGGGCATTACCCCAGTAGAGCCTTTCTCGCGCATCATCGCGCATGGGCACGGTATCGAGCGCCCGCTTGAGTTTGAATGCACGGAAGCGCGGCGTATTGCTGGCGAACATCACTTGGTGCGATAGCGCGCGCTCATACCACAGCGGCCCCATATCGACCGTGAAAAGACGCTGCATCATCTCCTCGGGCGAATCGATGTAAGTGATAGAGGTGTCCGTGTAGCAGTTGGGATACTTGAGCAGCATCGCCACGGTCTCGCGCACCCAGGGCCAGCCAAAGTGGGTCAAACTAAAGCGCACATTTGGATGCGTTGCGATTGTGTGCTCAAATGCAAGCGGGTTACTGCGCGAGAGCTCTGCGCCAGGTTCCCAAGACATACCGGCATGGAAAACCACCGGCTTGTTATAGCGCTCGCACAGCTCGTAAAGCGGCTCGGCCACAGCATCATCGGGGACAAAACCCTGCTTTGCAGGATGCAGGCAAAGCCCCTTTGCCCCCAACTCGGTAAAGGCGCGCTCCAATTCGTCTGCGGCACCGCTCACCTGCGGGTCTACGCTCGCAAATCCCCACAGACGATCGGGATGCGCGGCAACCAGCATGGCAATCTGGTCATTGGTGCCAAAGTGCCCTCCGCATGCCGTGGTTACATCGAGCGGCATGAGCACGCTCTTCCGCACATCGCAGACGTCCATCTCGACTTGAAGCTCATCCCAATCCATGGGGCCCATATGCCCCATACCAAATTCTCGTGACCAAAAGCCGAATCCATCAGGATCATCACCCGGCTTACAGATCTCGCCGTAGAGCATAGGATGGACCAACATGTCGATAACCATTTCGCACTCCTTTCCAGGCATTTGACCCTAGTACGGCTCAAACGAACCAATCACTCGGGACGACAGCTCAGCGCCCGCTTTCATACACGCCGGAATATCAAGGCCATCGATCACGCCCTTGGTAAACCCGGCAATATACGAGTCGCCGGCACCCACGGTGTTAACGACCTTCTCCGCCGGTACGATCCCGCACTCATAGAAGCGCTCACCGTCATAGGCAATGCTTCCCTTCTCGCCAAGCGTGGCGACCGCAACGCGCGGTCCCAATTCCTGCACGTGGCGCACCCAGTCTCGTAGCTCCGGAGTGTCCTCTTCAAACGACATGAACGCGTAGTCTACGTAAGGAAAATGAGTCTCACAGGCATATTCGGGATCCTGGCTGAACACCGAGAAGTCCATTACCACCGTCTTGCCCGCATCATGCCATTCGGGCAGGAGGTCCAAACAATTGCCAAACAGGTCGGTATGAATGATGTCATGCTCTAGGATAAACGCCCGGTCATCTTCATTCGGACGATATGTCTCCATTACGCCATCGATTGCCTCGAGATGCACGCGATCGACGCCGTCTTTCAATGCCATGAGCATCACCGAGGTGTCGCCATCCTCCACCCGCAGATGTGAGATATCGAACCCCTCAGCGGCCAGCGCCTCTCTCATCTTGTCTCCGTACTCGTCCTTGCCGACAACCGACACGGCGGATACCGAAACGCCCATTCGTGCAAGATGGATACCCCAGTCAATGCCGTTACCAGTCGGATAGAACACGCCGATGTTCTGATAGACGTCCGCGCAGCAAAAACCAGCCGCGCACGCTTTAATACCCATGGTCTTCTCCAATGTTCAAAAGGGGACCCACCACATGGCGAGCCCCCTTTTCGCATTTTGCTTATTGTTTTGCATCGGCTGTCCAAGGCCTCATAGCCAGACCGCCGTACGCTTTCTTAAGCTATTCGACGATTGGCGCTCCGTGGCCCCAAGAACCTTCCATACCGCACACGGTCGAGGCAAACCCGGCAGCAAAGTCGAGCGCGCGCTCGATGGCCTCGGCGCCATCCTCACCACGCTTGGCGGAATCGAGATAGCACATCAAAAACGAGGTGAGGAACGAGTCGCCCGCCCCCATGGTGTCCTTCATGTCCGTTACCGGTTTAGCCAGCTGGCGGTAATAGCGCTCGCCGTCGTAAGCAATGCAGCCCTCGGCGCCCGCCGTAGCCGACACAAAACGCGGACCCAGGCCCTTCACCCATGCCAGACGTTCGCGAATCTCGTCCTCACTCGCGGCATCCGCCGCACTAAAGAAAGCGAAATCGACGTAGGGCGCAATCTGCTCGTAGTACTCGTCGGTGGAGTCGTCCGAAAAGTCAAAAGAGACCGTGACGCCCGCAGCCTTCAGCTTGGGCAGCTCGCGCTCGGTAAAGCAATAGTTGCCCGAATGAACCACATCGAACTGCTTCATGTACGAAAGGTCAAAGCGATCGAGGACATAGCGCGCATCGCCACGGATACCGCCCTCGTTGGAGCCGAGGAAGACACGGTCACCGTCAACGACGGTCACGCGAGCCGCTCCGTTCTCGCCAATCATCTGCTCGCACTTGTCAAGCTCGATACCCTCATCCTCGAGGCTTGCAATGACATGCTCGGCAGCGGCATCATTGCCAAAAATGCCCATGTATGCGGAGCGTGCGGCACCGCATTTCTTGGCATAAACGGCGAAGTTCACCGCATTGCCGCCGGGATACATGGTGTGGATATGCTCGTAGCGATCGACGACGTTGTCGCCAAATCCGAGCGCGTTAACGTTAAATGCCATGGCCTTTGCTCCTTCTAGTACTCGACAACACCCATATAGCGACGGAAATCGGGATCGTGATCAAACACCTTGCCGCGTGCGGCACGCAGCTCGCAGTTCATGGCGTAGAACAGCACCGGGTCCAGATAGGCACGGACGCTCGCCGGCACGGCTTCCATACCGTACTCCTTGGCATCGAGCACCATCAGCGTATCGGTATGCGTCTTAAGGAACGCCAGGGCGCGCTCGTCCATAGCACGGCACTCGCTGGAGCCCATCTGCAGGAAGTAAAATACGCCATCCTGAGTAGCCTCGAAGGGGCCATGGAAGTACTCGGCAGAGTGGATGTAGCTGCAGTGCTGCCACTGCATCTCCATAAGAGAGCAGATAGCGAAACCGTAGGTCTGGCTAAAGTTGGGACCGCTGCCCAGAATATAGAAGAACTCGTGCTCCTGGCAAAGCTTGGCAAAGCGATCGCCCAGCTCGGCATTTACCTTCTCGCGTGCCGGGGGAAGAATCTTATCCATCTCGGCGATACCGGCATACATATCGGCAAGATCGGCGTAACCCTCCTGCTGATCGAGCAGCTCTGCCGCAAGCGACAGCGAAATGCCAGCGGGGACCTCGGCCTGCGGCACGCCCTCGCCCCACGGGTAGACCCACGTGGTCCATTTACCGGTGTCGATCTTAGATCCAGCGTTGTCGGTCTGGGCGATCACCGTAGCGCCGGCAGCAAGGGCAATCTCGCAGCCCTCGACGACCTCAGGGGTGTTGCCACTGTGGCTACAAGCGATGACCAGGGACTTCTCGCCCAGACGACGCGGACGCATGATATCGAACTCGCGAGCCGTATAGATATACGAAGTAAAGGTGGTTGCCTCGCGCTGCAGAAGCTCATGGGCCGGGATCAAATCGATCATGGAGCCACCGCAAGCAATCCAGTAGACGCTGTCGAACTTGCCCTTCTCGGCAATTGCCTCTTTGATCAGATCGTGTGCGTTCATATCCAGTTCCTTTCTTGTTTGGCCGCAATCAATGACGTTGGCTGCGTGGCCGATAGTTGTTTTAGTCAATCAGATATTTCTCGAATGCGGCCATGTTCTTGGCATCTGCCGCCGCCGGATCATCGTAGTAACGACCGTCCGTGATTTCCTGGCCCAGCATGCCGTCGAAACCATGGGCGTTGAGCGTGGCGACGAAGGCGTCCATATCGTGCTTGCCATCGCCCCACACCAGATGGCCATACGGGTCACCGTCGATAAAGTGCATCTCGTGAATTGCCCCATCACCAAAGGCGGCAAACCAGTCCTCGAGCGTCTCGCCTGCAACGCCCATCGCGGTTGTATCAACCATGGGCTGTAAGTACGGGCTCGCGACCTCGTCAATCATGCGCTTCGCATCGGAAACCGTCGTCACAAGGTTGCTCTCCTCGGGACGCAGACTTTCCATCGTAAGCACCAGACCGTGCTCGCCGGCATACTCCGCCAGAATGGACAAGTGCTCGCGGCTGCGCTTCCAGGCTTCCTCGCGGTCCTCGTCCCAGTCGCCCCAGCCCGAGTTGACGGACATACGGTCGCACCCAAGTACCTCGGCAAGCTCAATGCCGTGCTTAAAGTACGCCAGGCTGCGCTGTTCATGCAGCGGTTTGCGTGCGCAGTACTGCCAAGGATAGACAACGTTCTCGGGGCACAGAGTACGATACCTAAGCCCACGGTCTGCAGCCTTTTTCGCCAGGACCTCAGCCTCAAAGTAGCCCGTGTGGTCGAGCGTCACATGCGGCTCTGCACACCACAGCTCAATGGACTCAAAGCCCAAACGCTGCTGCACATCAAGGAAGTAATCGAGCGACCACATGATGTAGTGGATATTCATGCCCGCAATCTGCTCGCGGCGCAGCGTCGGTTTGGATTCAGACATCTTATGCCTCCTTATTTCGATCGAACACGATTTGTCCGTCCGACATCGTCATATCAACCGCAAGATCGCGTGCGTCGCGATAATCGAGGTCGAACACATCCCGATCGAGCACGCAGATATCGGCAAGCTTGCCAACCTCAAGCGTACCCAGCTCGTCCTCGCGCATCAGATCGTACGCGCCCCCGGCAGTCCAAGCGCGCAAGAGCTCGACAAGCGTCAGCGTGTTGACCTCATTCACGGGCAGTCCGTCGGCGAAGAATCCGCCGCACGCGCTGTAGATTGACTCGCCCAGGCTCGGAATCAGCAGCGGCAAATCCGTGCCGCAGCACACTGTGCATCCGGAATCTTCCATGCCGCGGCGATTCCAGCTGTGCAAAAGTCGCGTCTCGCCAATTTGTCGACGCATCATCGACAGGCAATCCTCGCGCCGGTCCAGCGTCAGAATCTGCGGATAGACCTCGCAAATTCCACCTAACTTGCCAAACTCGACAAGGTCGGTCGGGTCAGAGTTCTCGAGATCGGTAATCGCATGGCGGCGAAGCATCCGTCCATGCTCGTCTCGAGGAAGCGAGGCATAGAGCGCCACGGTGCGACGAACGGCGCCATCGCCCTGGCAATGCAAGGAATATCGGAAGCCGTCAGCATCAATTGCACGCAGCTCGTTCTCAATCAGATCCCACTCTGGCTCCTCGACGACCGTCTTGCCGGCAGCGCCCGCATCGGCCGAGTCCTCATAGGGGTCTATCATCTCGGCAAGCCCCGCCCATACGCCGCGATCGGTCATACGGTTGAAGCCAGAAAAACGAACGAACGGTCCCCGGAAGCGCTCTCGCGCCTCGCGGGCATATGCCAGATTTGCACCGGCGCCCACCGGCTGCGACATCATAGAGACGCGAACCGTCAGCTCACCAGATTCCTCACGGCGAGCCATTTCGTCGGCAAAGCCGTAGTAGTCATCAAACGCCATTTCCTTGATGGCGGTAACGCCACGCTCGTTAAGCATGCTCATGTAGTCCGAATACCCGGCACGCACCTCGGGCAGCGCGAGGAAATCGCTCATCATGCGCCAGATCTTCTCGGCATAGCACGCCTGGGGTGTAAAGCCGTATCGCGCACTGGCGGCAGCATTGAGAACGCAGGTCTCCGCACCCGATGTAAAGCAGACGACGGGGATATCGCCAAAACAATCGTCAAACACAGCTGCCGTATTTGCGTTCTCGGCATCCGATGCCAACGTTTCGGGTAGGTTGTGGCCAAAAACCGCCGCGCAATCCGGATGATCTTCTTTCCACGCACGCAAGAGCGACACAGCCTCTTTGGCATCAGCGATGCCGGACAGATCAGAACCCAACGTCCGCAGCGCCCAACCTGTATAGAAGGTATGCACATCGATCAGGCCAGGCATGACAGTGCGGTCGCCCAGGTCAACTACCTCGTCCGCCTGGGTCAAATACGAAGCTACCTCACACTTGGTGCCAACAGCCTCAATTCGATTGCCACGGACCGCTACGAAACCTTCAAACGGCAGGTCCCCCGTACCGGTAAAGACGCTCTTAGACGTCAGGACCGTCAAACGATCAGACATCACAACCACCTACACCGGAAGCATGCCAGAGATTGCCGTTACAATCACGCCAAAGACGACCATGAAAATGAAGAACTTCCAAATGGTCTTCCACCATTGGCCAAACGAAATCCTAGCCACGGCAAGACCGGCGACCGTCATGCCCGCCACGGGGCTGATGGTGTTGATGGTCTGGTTGGCAAACTGGAGCGCGGTGACGGCCGCCTCGGGATTGAGGCCCATGAGCTCGGTCAGGGGGCCCATAACGGGCATGGTGAGCGCCGCCAGGCCAGAACTCGAGGGAACCAGCAAAGAGAGCAGGCCAAGGACGATATACATAAACGTGGTGTAGACGGCGGCGGGTGCACCGGCAAGCGCGGTAGCGAGCGCCTGGAGGATGGTGTCGATGATCATGCCGCCCTCGGCGATGACCAGAATACCGCGAGCGATACCGATAACGATGGCAGCGTACGCAAAGTCGGCGAGACCCTTAACGAACTCCTCTGCGATCGTCTGCTGGTCAAGGCCGCCCAGGATACCGGCAAGCAAGCCCATGCCAAGGAACACGGCGGAAATCTCATTCATGTACCAGCCCTGGGTAACAAGACCCCAGACGATAATGCCCATACCGCAAGCAAAATCGATAAGCACGAGCTTCTGACGGATAGTGAACTCTTCCTCGATGGAGGCATCGGTCACGGAAAACTCAATACGCTTGAGCTTATCGTCCTCGTACACAATGGACGACTCGGGGTTTTTCTTGACGCGCATGGCGTAGCGCATGGCCCATGCGATACCGACGGCAGTGAAGATGACCCAAGAAACGGCGCGCAGCCACAGTTGCGGATTGCCCTCGATGCCAATGATGCCTTGGGCGATCAAAACATTAAACGGGTCGATGGTCGAAGCACAATATCCCAGGTTAGGACCAAGGAAGCAGATGATGAATGCCGTCATCGAGTCATAACCGATACCCATCATGATGGGAATGAAGATGGCATAGAACGGCAGGGCTTCCTCAGACATGCCAAACGTAGTGCCGCAAATGGACAGCAATGTCATCGTGATGGGAATGATGAGGATGTCCTTGTTCTTGAGCTTTTTAATCACACGGCTCATGCCGGCATTCAAAGCGTTGGTCTTGGTGATGATCGCGAACGATCCGCCAATCAATAAGACGAACGCAACGACGTCGGCAGCCTCTTGGATACCCTTGGTGGGCGCTTGCAGAACCGCGAAGATATCCTGGCCCAGATTGATGGTCTCGCCGGTCTCGGAATCGGTGTAGTTCTTATCGACCTGTTCATAGGTTCCAGCAACGGCGACTTCACGCTCGCCCGCCGCTGTTGAAATCGTCTTGCGCTGATACTGACCAGAGGGAACGATCCAAGTCAGGACCGCAAAGACAACGATCAGCAAGAACATGATCGTATAGACATGCGGTAATTTGAACTTAAAACGTCTGTTTGTCTTCTTCGCCTTCGTATCTGACATAGATACCTCCAAAGAACTCGAGACTGCATCGCATCTCGCTTCAACGTTTGCATAAGGCAAACGTTCTATGACGTCCCATAGATTACCAGCAGCTTTTTCCTTCATCAAGATAATTTCAAACTGGTTGCCGCAACGCGGTTGAACGGTTGTGTTCGCGCCGTGAACGGTATGGAAACGCCCGGTGAGATGATCCACCGGGCGTTTCCATTCGCAATGTCCTAGATGTCAAAAACGTAGCGAGACCCAACGATCCGCTGACGACCGATGATAAACGGCCGCCGCTGCTCATCGAAAAAGAAGGCTTCCATATAAAACAAGGGTTCGCCAACGGGAACTGCCAACAGCCGAGCGACCTCGGGCGACGCGCACGCGATCTCGAGCGTGCACGGGTCGGTAAACGCGGGCGTGCGGCCCGTTCGGTTGCGCACGAACTCAAAAATGGATTGGTTAGATAGAGGTGCCGTTGATAGATAGGCGTTGTCCTCGTAAACGTATATGTTGTTCTCGAGCATGACGGGGACTCCATCGGCAGTACGTACACGCTCAACGCAAATCAAATCAGTTCCAACGGGAACACCAAAGAACTGCGCTTCGGTAGAATCTGCCGGCAGTATCTTTCTCGAAATGACGCACGCCCCCGGCTCCATTCCGTTAACGCGGCATGCGTCCGAAAAACTCTGGACGTCATCCTTCTGGCGAATCTTGCGCTTAAGCTTGGGGGCATTGACAAACGTGCCTTTCCCCTGCCGCTTCGTTAGATAGCCCTGCTGGACGAGCTCCTCAATAGCGCGTCGCACGGTAACGCGGCCAACTTTATAGTTCTCAGCCAATTCGAATTCGTTGGGTATCCGCGCGCCCGCCTTGTAGGCACCGGAATTGATTTCGTTTTTAATGATATCGATAACCTGTTGGTACAGCGGTATCGCTGCTTTACCGTCAGTTAGTCCTTCAGTCGGTGGCATATACCCTCTCCCAGCCCAATTAAGTCAAAAGCGGGCTTAAGGGCATTCAACAAGCCCTTAAGCCCGCATTAGCATAAAGTATGCTTGCTGCCGCACCAAAATGTCGGGTATTTACTCATCTGACCCGAAAAACGCGCAACTACCGCGCTCCTAAGAAAGCGTGAGCAGCTCCGGCAGCTGGTCGATAATCTTGTCCGCGGCATCCTGGCTAAAGCCAAAGCGCTCCTCGCGCTTGGCAATAACTGTCAGGCCGGCTCGCTTGCCGGCAGTGATGCCAGGCACCGAATCCTCAACGCAGCAGCAGCGATTCGCGGGCAGCCCCAGCAGGTCCAGCGCATGCAGGTAGATGTCGGGCTCGGGCTTGCTCTCCTTAAACTGCTCGCCGCTCACCACATACTCAAAGGCATCCGACAGCCCGCACGCATTGAGCACTTCCTCGATGCTATCCATGGGAGACGAGCTGGCAAGCGCCACGCGAACGCCACGGCGCGGCAGCTCTCGAATCGTATCCACGGCGCCTGGGTTAATCAAAGCCTGATAGTCGCGCGGACGCTTATGCGCCCACTCGTCCCAACGGATCAACGCTTCCTCGCCAGTTAAATGCCCCTTCCCGGCGCGCTCAAACCAATCGACCAGCATACGCAGGAAGAACTGATGCGAGGTACCAACCTGCCCGTTCAACTCCTCTTGAGTCAGGTTAAGCCCAAGCTCCTTGGCAAACGCGGCAGTCTCGCCCAGGTAGTAATACTCGGTATCGACAATGACGCCGTCCATGTCAAAGATAACGGCGTCGAACGGAAATGCGGACACGGCACCCTCCCTAACAAAAGGGCGCCCGCAAGCGGACGCCCGAGCCATGCACTATCGGCGATTCTAACCCAGCAGCTTATCCAGCGCCACCGCAATGCCGTCTTCGTTATTATTGGCGGTCACCATCTGGGCTACCGCCTTAACCTCATCGACGGCGTTGCCCATGGCAACACCGGTGCCGGCCCACTCAATCATAGACTTGTCATTCTGGCCGTCGCCAAACGAGACGACCTCGCTGGCATCGATGCCGAGCTTGGGCAGGGCACCCTCGAGCGCGCGGGCCTTGTCAATACCGGGCGCCGTGTACTCAAAGTACCAGTCGGCCGTAAACATGCCCGAAAGCGTCTGGGTAAAGGGCGCGTACATCTCCTCGTGATGCGCTTGCAGATAGGCCGGGTCGCCCGCCGTCAGCAGCTTGTCCACGGGATAAGCATCAGCGACCTCATGCAGACTCTCCACCTCGCGAATCTTAAGATCGCACGCGTCGCGCTCATACTTGACGATGTTTTTCTGCGAGCCATCCGGCAGCGTAATCATGCAATGGTACGAGTCCTCGACGTGCAAATCGCGACCGAGCGAAATCATAGGGATCACGTCAAAATTACGCAGGTGATCAATCAGGCGATGCAGCTCGTCAGCCGGCATGGCCTGGTCAAAAAGGACCTCATCGGTCTGAGCGTCGACCACATGCGCGCCATTAAAGGCGACTAGCAGACCGTCATGGTTTTGAAGGTCGAGCTCCTGCGCCAGAGCATGTAGCCCCCATGCGGGACGGCCCGAAGCCAAGATGAGCTTAATGCCCGACTCCTCCGCCGCGAGCAGCTTCTCGCGCGTACGCGGGCTGATGACCTTTTGGTCGTTGGTGAGCGTGCCGTCGATATCCATTGCGATGGCTTTGATTGCCATATGTGCCTCCTTGCATAGTTTTTATCGCGCACTATCTTATCCGAGCCGGGGCACGTTCGCACAGCGCGCGTATGACGGTTGCAAAACCACCCCATTTGAAACAAAGGCAAAAAAGTACTTGCAAAGACGCGTTCCGACATATAAGTTGATAAAAGACCGCCGTTGCGGTTTTAAGTAGATCGAGCATATGAAGTTTGAGTTTTAGCGTGTAAGAGAAGGAAGATCGGCAAAGTACAACCCCAAACGCAATGACAACTTAATGAGGTAACTGCCACATGTGAGGCACCCAGGACATTGCTGTCTCGATTTTGAGCACGATGCCTTCCGCCTTGCATGGGCCGTTCCATCCCGCCCCTGCAGCAACTGCCTCACGGGCTCATTGAAAACCGCATAGCACCCCAACGTCAGCACATCACCCACGGCAAGCACATCACTCACGACAACCAACACATCAACAAACAGCACGAACATCAACCGATTGGAGAAGCTATGACAAACCACCACGCTGAAGACGGCGATAAGAAAAGCATTCTGGATGCCCGCATTGAGCGAGCATATGCAAACGAATATGACGCCGCCTTTGCCGCCGCGACCATCAAGAACTACGCGTCGCTACCGCTCGCGACGATCTTGGCCGACC
This sequence comes from uncultured Collinsella sp., assembly GCA_902465115.1. GTDB lineage: Bacteria > Actinomycetota > Coriobacteriia > Coriobacteriales > Coriobacteriaceae > Collinsella. Next base: position 7,332 of record CABQMC010000007.1, on the reverse strand, counting down.
ACCCTCAACTGCTGAAGCGCTGCACAAAGATCATGGGCGACCCCGACATTCGCAAGCTGACAGACCCCTATGCCCCAAAACGCGACAACGATTCGTACGTTCTTACCGTAGGCTGCCTAGCCCATATGCTTACGGCGCTCGACACGAAACTCAAGCTCGAATGGGAACCCGACGAGCGTCATGAACTCGAAAGCAAGCGGAACACCCTGCGCACCGCACTGTTCCTTCCGTTGGACGGCCTCAAGCGCTGCAACGTCGAGCTCAATACACAGGCGCGGCAAAAGCCCGGGACCACGGGGCAGAAAACTCCAAGACCCCATGCGGCCATCGTCGACCGCAACCGATATAACCGCATGACCGCGCACTTTTCCGCCGAGGGAGCAGCCATAAGGACGCTGATCGACCTGCTGTGCCTCCTGAGCATCAACGAGCTATTTGAGGGCTATCTCGCCCTTGTTCCCGCGACGGCACCCAAGTCGGTAGCAAAGATCATCGAGACCTGCAGACGCCAGTTTGAGCGCCATCGCAATGGCAGCGAGATGAACGCCAGCATCGCGCAGTACTACGCGGCTCATTACAAAAATGACGGATGTGCCCCTGTCGAGCATCAGCTGCGGCTCGCCTACACCACGCCCACCGCAACGCTCCATCGCTTTGGAGCCCTTGGCGTTTGCGAGCCGCACGAACAGGCAGCCTGCCCCACAACCGAGCTCGATCTCAGGCTCGGGCGAACCCTGTAGCCCGCCAGCCCCTCCGCGGGCAACAATCCTATTCCACAACACAACCAACAGAAAGGAGTCCTCATGGACACCAATCATTCCCCCATCATCAGCCCCCTCACCATGCGTGAATCCGCCCGAGGTATCACGCTCACCAGCATTTACGATGAGATGCTCGCCCGTCGCGAGCTCTCCGTCATGGGAAACATCGAAACCCCGATGGCCCACGACCTATGCCAGCAGATTCGTCTGCTCGATGCCACCGACCCCAGCCGCCCCATCACCATATTTGTCGCCAGCGCCGGCGGAAGCGTGCGATCGGGTCTTGCGATCTATGACGCTATGCGCCTCGCATCGTGCCCCATCCGCACCGTCTGCCTGGAATTCGCCGCGTCCATGGGCGCCGTGATCTTTATGGGCGGCGACGATCGCCGTATGGCGCCCCATGCAGAGCTCATGATTCATGACCCGCTGATCCCCCAGGGGGCAGGCGGCTCGGCACTTGCGTTGCAGGAAACCAGCCGGCGTCTCATGCAGACCCGCAAGACCCTCACGCAAATCCTCTCGGGCCGCAGCGGCCTCACGCCCAAGCGCATCCAGTCCCTCACTGCAAAAGACACCTACCTTTCGGCCGAGCGCGCCGTCGAGCTCGGCTTTGCCCACGAAATTCTCTCGACCACCAAGGAGGTCGCCCATATCTAACCTCGCCAGCCGCCTCGCCGCATCTGAGTCCGCATCGTCCACCATCCTCGCCAAGGATCGAACGCTCTCCTGCGACACCCGCCAAACGGGACTCAACAACAACGCACTTGTGATCGGCCCCTCGGGAGCCGGCAAGACCCGAAACGTCCTCAAGCCCAACCTGCTGCAAATGAACGCAAGCTACATCGTGCTCGACACCAAAGGCACGCTCTGCCGCGAAGTGGGACCCGTGCTGGCAGCCCATGGTTACCGCGTGCAATGTCTCAACTTCGCCGACCTCAACACCGTCCCGGCCCTTGCGCCCGGCATCGAGCGCTGCGGCTACAACCCCCTGAGGCACATTCGCCGCAAGGCGGACGGCAGGCCCAACCAGCAGGACATCCTCTCGGTGGCAAAGGCCATCTGCCCCATCGAGGACAACAACCAGCCTTTTTGGGATCATGCGGCGGCAAACCTGTTGTCGTGTCTTATCGCCTACGTCACCGAACAGCTACCCGCCGACGAGCAGACGATCAGCTCGGTCATCAAGCTGATCGAGCACCTGCAGGACGGTGCCACGGCCCGATTGTTTGACGACCTGATCACGACCGACCCCCAAAGCTATGCCCTCTCGCTATGGCGGCGCTACGCCATTACGCAAAATGCCGAGCGCATGCACGCGAGCATCGTCGGCATCCTTGCCGAAAAGGTCATGTGTCTGGGATTCGACGGTGCGGCACAGCTCTATCGTGAGTGCCATCAGGTGGACTTCGCTTCCATGGGACACACCCCCTGCGCCCTGTTTGTAACCGTGAGCGATATTGACCGCAATCTCGATCCGCTGACCGGCCTCTTTATTTCGCAGGCGTTTATGGGCCTCATTCGTGAGGCCGATAGGCAGCCCGACGGCAGCCTGCCCGTGCCCGTGCGCTTTATGCTCGATGACTTCGCAAATCTGCAGATCCCCCAGATCGACAACGTGCTCTCGATTATCCGAAGCCGCAACATCTGGGCAACGCTGCTGCTGCAGTCGACCAACCAGCTCGATGCGCTCTATGGCGAGGCACGCGCACGCTCCATCATGGGCAACTGCGACACGCATCTGGTGCTGGCGTTCCAGGATCCCGAGAGTGCCCGGGTGTTTTCCGACCGCGCCGACGCGCTGCCCAGCACGCTCATGGCGACGCCGATTGATCGCTCGTGGCTCTTTGTACGCGGTCGCACTCCCGAACAGGTCGAGCGCTTTAGGCTCGAAGACCATCCGCTCTACGGGGAGCTGCCCGAGGCGCAGCGAGGCCATGCGGAGGCCGAGATCTAGGCGCAGGGTTCTCGCAGCGCGCGACGCCCCGGCGATGTTCCACAAAGGCCGTGCGCCCCGGGACCACGGCAAAGCAAAGGGGCCCGCATCCGATAGGATACGGGCCCCTGACTATAAGGCGCGATGCGTTAACAGCAGCGACTACTTGCGGTGAGCGCGGTAGAACTCGATGAGCGCCTGGGTCGAAGCGTCCTGCTCGGCCTTGGCGGCGTCGTCGTGGAAGGCCGGGGTGATCTGCTTGGCAAGCTGCTTGCCCAGCTCAACGCCCCACTGGTCGTAGGAGTCGATGCCCCAGACCGTGCCCTCGACAAACGTGATGTGCTCGTACAGGGCGATGAGCTCGCCGAGTGCGAACGGGGTCAGCGTATCGCCGAAGATCGAAGTCGTCGGGCGGTTGCCCTCAAAGCAACGAGCCGGGACGATCTGCTCGGGCGTGCCCTCGGCACGAACCTCGTCGGCCGTCTTACCAAAGGCAAGCGCCTTGGTCTGGGCCAGGAAGTTGCCCAGGAACAGCTCGTGCACGTCCTGACCGCTATCGGTCGCGGGGTTGGCGGTATTGGCGAAGGCGATGAAATCGGCCGGAACCACCACGGTGCCCTGGTGCAGCAGCTGGTAGAAGGCATGCTGACCGTTGGTGCCGGGCTCGCCCCAGAAAATCTCGCCGGTGTCGGAGGTCACGGCGCTGCCGTCCCAACGGACATGCTTGCCGTTGGACTCCATGGTCAGCTGCTGCAGGTAGGCCGGGAAACGATGCAGGTACTGGCAGTACGGCAGCACGGCGTGGCTCTTGGAACCGAAGAAGTTGACGTACCAGACGTTGAGCAGGCCCATCAGCGCGACGGCATTGTTCTCGAGCGGCGTGTTGCAGAAATACTCGTCGATGGCGTGGAAGCCCTCAAGGAACTGCTGGAAGCGCTCGGGGCCGAGCACGACGATCAGCGACAGGCCCACGGCGGAGTCGACGGAATAGCGGCCGCCAACCCAGTTCCAGAAACCGAAGGCGTTGGCGGGGTCGATACCGAAGGCCTCAACCTTCTCGAGTGCGGTGGAGACGGCGACAAAGTGCTTTGCCACGGCCTCGGCGTTCTGCTCATCGGAACCGTCGATGGCACCCTGAGCCTTGAGCTGCTCGAGCATCCAGGTCTTGACCTCGCGGGCGTTGGTGAGGGTCTCGAGCGTGGTGAAGGTCTTGGAGACGATGATCACGAGCGTGGTCTCGGGATCCAAACCCTTGAGCTTCTCGGCCTGGTCGTTGGGGTCGATGTTGGAGATATAGCGGCAGTCGATACCGGCGTCGGCATAGGGATGCAGGGCCTCGTAAGCCATGACCGGGCCCAAATCGGAGCCGCCGATGCCGATAGACACCAGGTGCTCGATCTTCTTGCCGGTAACGCCCTTCCACTCACCGGAGCGCACGCGCTCGGCGAAGGCATACATGCGATCGAGGACCTCGTGCACGTCGGCGACGACATCCTGGCCGTCGACAATGAGCTGGCCCTTATCGCTTGCCGGACGGCGCAGCGCGGTGTGCAGGACGGCACGGTCCTCGGTGGTGTTGATGTGCTCGCCGGAGAACATGGCGTCGCGGCGCTCCTCGAGCCTCACCTCGCGGGCAAGATCGCACAGCAGCTTGACGGTCTCATCGGTCACCAGGTTCTTGGACAGGTCGAAGTGCAGGTCACCGGCGTCAAAGCTCAGCTTGTTCACACGCTCGGCATCGGCGGCGAACCAGGCCTTGAGGTCGATACCTTCGGCCTCGAGCTTCTCCTGATGGGCCTCGAGTGCCTTCCAAGCGGCGGTCGACGTAGCATCGATAGGTGCGGCAACAGTTGCCATAGAGTCCTCCTCAGCATACGGGCGCACGCCTCCATGCGCCCGGACATTCAGATGTCACTATTCTAGCGCAGGTCAAGACTATAATCAGCGAGCGTTACCAATCGGCCCCCAAACGGCAACCGACCAAAAAGGGACAGGTTTATTTTGGCAGGTCAAACGCTTTACCAACCAAAAATAACCCATCCCTTTATGCAAAATATTAGGCCGCGGCGCAGACGCTACCGAGCAACTCACGCAGAGGAGACCCGATGCCCTCCAACAGCTCGGGTGCGATAATGGCAAAAACGGGAACCTCGCCGGCGCCCACGACAGCAGGCACCTTGCCCTCCGAGACAATGCATCCATAAGGCACAAAGCCGTCTTCGCCGGCATCGAGCGCCGCCATGCGACGGGCGAGTTCGCGTGCAAAGCCGGCAGTATCGGCATCGCCAATCGCCAAGACAAAGTCCACGCCTTCGTCGGTCGCCAGGGCCACGGCTTCGTCAATCAGCTCGTCTCCCCCGTCGCCCTCAACCGAGCCGCAGCGGAAAAGCACGCGCTCGAGCAGAGCTCGATCAAGCGAGCCGAGTGCCGCCGAGACAAGCTCATCGCGCGTATGCTTTTCACCGCCCAGCACGACCAGCGCCTTGGTGCCACCGTAGTGAGCTACCAATCGTCCGCACCAGCGAGCCACGTCTCCATCCGCAACAAGGCGCGTCGGCATACCAAACCCATAATTGACCATCTTTCCCACAGCCCTTCCGTGCGTATAGGCGGTATCAATCGTTAGACCCATGCTACGAAGCGAGGTTTTCCGAGCTGTTTCGCACTCTTTAGAGCTGCGTTAAAACCCCGATGCAACCGCACGACCATACCTACCAAAACAAACCAGTCCTTTTTGGCAGGTTTTGACGATGTCCGGACGAGCGGCTATTATCGAACAAGTATTCGATAAGAACATGTGTTTGATGGGAGGACGCGTGGGGCACGAGCGTCACACCTATATCTGCATCGACCTTAAGACGTTTTACGCTAGCGTCGAGTGCGTCGACCGCGGGCTCAACCCGCTCACCACCAACCTGGTCGTTGCCGACGAATCGCGCGGGCGCACGACCATCTGCCTCGCCATCACGCAGGCCATGAAGGACCTCGGGATACACAACCGCTGCCGCCTGTTCGAGATTCCCGACGGCATCGACTACATCAAGGCCGTACCGCGCATGCAGCACTACATGGAGGTGTCGGCGCAAATCTACGGTATCTATCTGGAATACGTGAGCCCGCAAGACATTCACGTCTATTCAATCGACGAATGCTTTATCGACGTGACACCCTATCTGGACCTCTACCATACCGACGCTGAAGGCTTCGCCTGTATGCTGCGTGACGAGGTCCTGGGGCGCACCGGCATCACGGCGACGGTCGGCATCGGCCCCAACCTATTCCAGGCCAAGGTAGCGCTCGACATTACCGCCAAGCACGTACCCAGCCGCATTGGCATGCTCGACGACGAGACCTTTCGCAAGGAGATCTGGCCCCACCGTCCCATCACCGACATCTGGGGCATTGGACCCGGCGTGGCAGCACGACTCGAAAAATACGGCGTCTACGATCTGATGGGCGTCGCGGCGCTCGACGAAAACCTGCTCTACGACGAGCTCGGCGTCAATGCCGAATATCTCATCGACCACGCCTTCGGGCGCGAGCCGACAACCATCGCCGATATCCAAGCCTATCGCCCGCAGGCAACCTCAACAACCACAGGGCAAGTGTTATCGAAAGGCTATGCCTACGAGCAGGCCTACACTGTCTTGCGCGAGATGGTCGACAACGCCGTGTTGGACTTAGTCGATAAGCACGTGGTGTGCGACAGCATCTCGCTCTTTGTAGGCTACGCGAGCGAGCGCGCCGACATACGCCGGCTCGACGCCAGCGGCACAGCGCAGTATGTGGACGGATGCGGGCACCTGCGCTCGAGCACGTCGAGCATCGAGCCCCCCGCAACCGCCGGCCCCGAGCTCGCACCCCGTGCGCCCAAGCCCGTCCAGCGCGATGACGAGCGACACCGCCTGGTGCGCGAGGCGCAGGCAATCGATGGCATCTTTGTGGGAGAGTATGGCGGCAAACCGCGCGGTGGCTATGCCGCGCTCTTCGCGCACTCCAACGCTTCGCGAAAGCTACCCGAGCGCACCAATTCGTTTAAGAAGATCATGGGCTATTTCGATGAGCTCTGGGCGCAGACTGTCGATCCCAAACGACCAGTCAAGCGCATCAACCTGGGATTTGGCAACCTCATGCCCGAGGAATTTACCACTATCGACCTGTTCAGCGATGTTAAGGCCGATGAGCGCGAGCGCGACCTGGCGCGCGCCGTCCTGGCCGTGAAGGGCAAGTACGGCAAGAACGCGCTCGTCAAGGGATTAAGCTTCACCGCCGGCGCCACCGCACGCGAACGCAACGATCAGGTAGGAGGACATCGTGCCTAAGTCCCAACAACAGCCGATGCGGCCACCGACGCCTTTTGAACGTCTAGCGGACCCCGAGGGAAGACGTCGATCCGCCGACCCCAAGCTCACCGCCAACGGCGCCGTCCGCGCCGGCCGTGCCGCGCAGTTTATGCCCTTTGCCGCCCTCACGGGATACTACGAGCTCGTGCGCAAACAAGAGATCACTGTTGAGCCCAAATGCGAACTCACGGAAGAAAAAGCCCTCGAGCTTTCGAAAAAGCTCGAGGGCCTCAAACGCGGCGACCTGGTGCGCGTCACCTATTACGATATGTACGGCTATCGTAGCCGCACG
>CABQMC010000006.1 GCA_902465115.1 uncultured Collinsella sp. | reverse complement strand
TCCAAGGTGGCCGCGAGCGTGCGCGTGTACGTGGCGGCGGGCGCGGACGGCGGCTTCGACGTCGTCGCATGTGAGGGCGGCAACGCCAACTCGACGCCGGCTAAAGGGTGGACAGACATTACTTCGCAGTGCAAGGTCTCGGTCGAGGGCAATGCCTTCACCGTGCGCACCGGCGACCTCATCGCCGCGCTCGGCGGGGCTGACACCTTTGCCGCGGGCGCCCGCGTGGTTGCTGTCTACAATGCGCCGTTGGGGGCCAACTGCAATCGAGGCGCCACCAAGGGCAACCCCAACGAGGTCTACCTGCGTTACCCGCGCTCTCCCCTCGTCGACCAGTCCGGCGATGCCGGATTCACCCATACGCCGAGTGATGACGCCACGGCCTATACCTGGGGACTCAGCCTCATCAAGCGCTCGAGCTCGGACGATAAACCGCTCGCGAGTGCCAAACTGCGCATCATCGATGACCGCGGGCGCATCCTAACGACCGACGGCTCGTGGTCGACGGATGCTGACGCGTGCGTCACCACGGGCGCGGACGGCCACGCGGAATTGAGCGGTGTGGACGCGGGTGTCTACACCGTCGAGGAGGCCGCGGCTCCCAAGGGATACACCGCCTTTGAGGGCAAACGAACGGTAACGGTTACGTCTGAGGGATTGGACGCTAAGCAGGTGGCGGCCGCGAAGCTCAAGGTGACCGTGTCGGTCAAAAGCCCTCTGCGGGTTGATACCGCCGATGCCGGGACGGGTTCGATTGAGCTGTCGGTGCTCAACACCCCGAGCAAAGAAGCAAGTCGAGGCTTTATACCCTCGACGGGAGATAGAACGTTGGTGCTGGTGGCGGCTTTGGCTGCCATCGGAGTGGCGGCTATTGTTGTCGCGCTCGTCATCAAGCGGGGAGGCGGTCGTCGTGAAAAATAATTGCCTTTCATGCTCACTGGCGTACTGCCTCCGTAATGAGTGACGCGCAGGCCTACCGACCTGATGATCATTGGTTTTGAAAAAGTTACTAGAGAACCCTCCAAGAAAAGCGGGGCACCCGGTCGATATGACCGAGTGCCCCGCCTCGTTTGTTGTTGCAAAGTAACCTGACCCCTTTGCACCACCACAAAGGTGCCTGGCCCCTTTGTGGTGATCGGCTGCTAAGCGGTGGGAAGCTCTGGCGTGTTAGCCGGCTGCTGCGGCTTGAGGTGGGCGTTGTGCCAGATGATTTGGATGATGTAGCCGAGCATAAAGACAAAGGCCACGCCGCTGATGAAGCCGCCTACGAGGGGAAGCCCCGTGAGGGCGCCTGCGATTACGCCACCAGCGGCTGCCATGGCGTAGCGGTTCTGGCTGTGTCCGACCATGCGCGCGATCGCGCACCCTGCAAAGGCACTCGACACCAGCGCGATGCCAATAACACCGCACATGAGGGCTCCGGCAAGCGACAGACCAGCGATAGAGATAATTAGCAGTAGGACGGCGGGGACGATAGCAATCGTGCCCAGAAGACCGCTCACCCACAGGGGCATGGGGCGCTGGTGGAGCATACCGGCGGCGCTGGCAGTCGCACGCGGAAAGACGAGCTCGAGCAGCAGAGCGACAAAGCAGGTCGAGAGTGCCGCGGCGACGATACCGCCGATGACATCGTTAACGGTGGAAGTATCCTCGTTCTCGGTGCGGTCGATCTTGAGTGCGCCGACCTCGGCTCCCGCGGCGCGCTCGGGGTCCTCGGAGACGTGCGCGTTCACGGTGCCGGTGATATGGGCGTTCTTGCCCAGGATGAGCTTGTCGGCCCAAACCTCGACATCGCCCTCGACGGTGCCATCGATGGTCACCGTATCGCCCGCAAGCGCTGCCGACTTGGTGGAGCCTCGCAAGGCAACCGTCTCGCCTATCGCGTAGAAACAGTTGGCGGTGCTGTCGGAATTGAGAACGACATGCTGGCCAGCAACGGTCACGCTGCCATCAACCGTGGTCTGGGCGATATCAATCGTGCGCGCCGCAAGACGAATGGCGCCGCCCACCTTGCAGTCGCGAATTGAGAGGGTATCGCCCGCGGCGATGATATCGCGGTCGATGGACACATCATCCAAGTTGAGGGCCTGACCGGCCCAGTACAGGTCACCCTCAACGCCGGACGGATTGGCGTCATTGTCGGTCGCAAGTACGTTGCCTGCGGTGTCCGTGCCGGCGAACGACGCCGTGGGAAGCACGGTGATCGCCAGCGCGATGAGCGCGAATAGGATGGTGATGCGGCCCCATGCTTTACGGCGCTGGGTCAACGGGAATTGATTGCAGGGCATAGTGAATCCTTCGTTAGATACTCGGCATATATCTAACAGGGTACCCAACGCGTGGGCGCTCTAAAAGAACCTCTCGGTTGCATTTCGAAGGGTCGTGCCGTGCTGTCTACTTTTTACGGTGCAAGAAGCGCGCGATATCTTCTTCGGTGGGGCTTTTGATGTCAAAGCGCAGCGAGAGCCAGCGCAGACCCATGGTCACGACAACGCATACGACCAGCGCGGCGACATTGCTCATGATGCCGCTCATAACGAGACACACATAGCTTGTCGATCCGGCGATGGCGGCGATGGCATAAAAGTTAGTACGTTGGAAAATGCCCGGAACCACGCCCATAAAGCCGTCGCGCAACATGCCGCCGCCCACCGCGGTGAAAAAGCCCATCATGATGCACACCGCCGGCGCAAAGCCGTAGACCAGCGCCTTGTCTGCTCCAGTGGCGGCGTAGATGCCGACCGAGATGATGTCGAGCAGGGGAATGAGTTTTTCGGGTTTGTCGACGATTGCCGGGAAAATATAGATGATGGCTGCCGTGGCAATGGAAAGTGGCAGCGCCATCGGCTGGTTGAGGATGTAGACGTTGCCCACCTGCAGCGTCATATCGCGCAAAAGACCGCCGCCCAGACCGCAGACCACCGCGAGCGCGACCGCGCCCACCAGGTCGAGCTTGTGCTCGCGCGCAACCAGCACACCCGAGATCGATGCAGCGACAACAGCGAACATCTCGAGCCAAAACGGAATGGCGACCATGGCATCCGATGCATGTGAGGTAATGGTCATAGCGGCGACGACGGGCAAGATGGGGTCCTTTGGATTACGGATTTGGACAATGCCCGTACATAGTACATGTTCGGTGCCGATTGCGACCCTATTGCTCGGTAAACGGTCGGGACCGGGTGGGGGCATGGCGTTGCTGGAATGCCAGGGGTCCAGAACATGTACGTCACCCTCCAAAAACGACATTTTCCGACATCTTTGGAGGCTGACGTACATGTTTGGATTGAGCTCACAGCATGAGTGAGTTGATTTACTCACATCCGGTATATTTCCCCACTTCAACGGACATAAGAGTTGGATACCGGTTCAGAGCGAGAGGCCCTCAATGGATACCCCTGTTCTCATTTCGCATAAAACCGCATGGCTTGTCCATCATGCACCCCAGAATTTGGTTCAGTCTCTTGCGCGGCACGACTACCAGATAGGCGCACAAGGCATCTCCACCCAGCAACGTGTTGCGCGCATACGACAGGCCCTTACCGACTGCGGCATTCCGTCCGATATGCTTAAGACTATCGATATCGCGGTTGTATTCGAATTTGAGCGAATTCGTACCAAAGGCGTCGTTTGCCACATTCTTGGACAAAATCTTCCCTACGAGCATATTAACGAGTTGACGCCCGGAATCTTCATCACCGACGAAGCCTTCACCTTCGTGCTCGCTGCCGAGTGGATGGATAGGATCGAATATCTCGAATATGGCTATGAAGTTTGCGCCGATTATCGCATGAGGCTCAATCCCGCCGACCCTTATACCGAGCAACCAGCCACCACCTCCAAGGATGAAATAACCGAACTGCTCGATCGGCACCCCGGCAAACCCGGTGCCACACGTGCACGGCTTGCGCTCAGGCACATCTACGATCACTCGGCCTCGCCTATGGAGACCGCTTCGGCAATCGCCCTCTCGCTCCCAACAAGCGAAGGCGGCGTTGGCATCCGAGGTATCGAACTCAACAAACCGCTCGAGATCCCTCAACGTCTCTGGCATTGCGCCAAAGCTCGAACACTCAAAATCGATGCGCTCGTGACCTATAAGCGCAGGGCGCTCGGTATCGAATATAAGGGCGGTTTTCACGATGAGCTCGAGCGCAAGGGAGCAGATGCGGAGCGAGAGGCCGTTCTCTCCCAAATGGGATATCGAATCGTTACGCTCACTTCGGCTCAGTTCGGCAGCCAGCTCGCCTTTCACCGCGCCATGAACAACATTCGCGAAGCACTCGGCATGCCTCGCTGTACCGACACCGGGTACCAGAGAAAACAAAACGAACTACGCAAGGCACTTATCCGCAACTGGAAAAGCATGCGAGACGAGGAGGCACCTTCCGAATAGTGCCGCTCCCGTGAGCTCAATCCAAACGTGTACGTCAGCCTCCAAAGATGTCGAAAAATGTCGTTTTTTGAGGCTGACGTACATGTTTGGGGAAGCGTGGGATCGAGACGTATTTCGATAACAAAAAAGCTCCCATTCTTGGGAGCTTTCTCAACCAAAATGGCGGAGGAGGAGGGATTCGAACCCTCGTGACCTTATACAGGCCAAACGGTTTTCGAGACCGCCGCATTCAACCACTCTGCCACCCCTCCGCGTGGGGTAAAAACAAAGCAGGCTCGAAGGCCTGCTTTGGAATTAACTGGCGGAGAGTCAGGGATTTGAACCCTGGAGACGCTTTTGACGCCTACACGATTTCCAATCGTGCTCCTTCGGCCACTCGGACAACTCTCCGTTAAATGCGAAAGTCAGTATACACGAGGAATCGCAAAGTGCAAACAGAAAAGTTGGCATTTTTTAAAACGCTTGGCCGCGCTTGTCGTTGCAGTGGGGTTTGAGGTGCCAAAAAACGGCTTCCGACCAGCGTGGTTGATTAACTCAATTGTTCAAAAGGGGTATTCATAAGCGACTTGGCAATGAATTTAAAAAATCTTTGGGTGGTGCTGTGGACCACTGGTATGCACTTTGCGACCACGGCCTTGTGCCCGTTGATCTGCGGCTTGACTCAGCTTGTCCCCGCGGCGTCGTATCTTGTCCACAAATCCGTCAAGCTCTTGGTCGGCATTTGGTTGGAATGCGCATGAAACGTCGTGCGAGTATGGACATATGTGGAGGTCATGAGGTTGTAGCTGCATATTCTTGCGGCCTGGGAGGTTGAAAGATATTATTACCAAGTCTTTTCCTGCTTCAGGCGCACCTTCACGACCTGAAGCCACATTTGCCCAGAGGAGGTGACAATATGAAGGCTTATGAACTGCTGTTCTTTGTTGACCCGTCGCTCGACCCCGAGACTCGTCTCGCTGTTATGAAGCGTATCGATACCACGATCGCTGAGGGCGCTGGCAAGGTCGACTCCGTTGACGAGTGGGGCAAGCGCAAGCTCGCCTACGAGATCAACGACCTCACCGATGGTGACTACACCCTCATCAACTTCCACGCAGATCCTACCCAGATCGCCGAGCTTGATCGCGTCCTGCGCATCACCGACGCTGTGGTCCGCCACATGATCGTCCGTCGCGACGACCAGGAGTAAGACTGTCGTTTTGGACTGGGCTTGTGCCCCAAGAGGAAGTAGTGAGTTATGAGCATCAATCGAGTGAACATCACCGGTAACCTCACCCGCGATCCCGAGCTGCGCGCCACCGCCGGCGGAACCCAGGTTCTGTCCTTTGGCGTCGCCGTGAACGATCGTCGCCGCAACGCGCAGACTGGCGAGTGGGAGGACTATCCCAACTTTGTCGACTGCACCATGTTCGGCACCCGCGCCGAGGCCGTGAGCCGTTTCCTGGCAAAGGGAAACAAGGTCGCGATCGAGGGCAAGCTGCGCTACAGCTCTTGGGAGCGCGACGGCCAGCGCCGGAGCAAGCTTGAGGTCATCGTCGATGAGATCGAGTTTATGAGCTCCCGTGGTGGCCAGGGTGGCTACGACCAGGGCGGTTACGCCCCCGCAGCTCCCGCGCCCGCAGCACGTCCTGCCGCGCCGGTGGCTACGCCGCCCGCGGTCGACGTCTACGATGAGGACATCCCGTTCTAAGGGTTGTTCACCTATTTTTGAGTGAGAGGCGGCTTCGGTTCGCCGAAGTTGCCAAATGAAAGGTATTTTGACATGGCTAATGATTTTTCTGCACGTCAGCCGCGTCGTAAGTACTGCCAGTTCTGCAAGGAGAACACTGAGTTCATCGACTATAAGGACACTCAGCTTCTCCGTAAGTACATGACCGACCGTGGCAAGATCAAGCCCCGTCGCGTCACTGGCGCTTGCACGCAGCATCAGCATGACATCGCCAACGCCATCAAGCGCGCCCGCGAGATGGCTCTCCTGCCGTACACCGTCCCCGTGGTTTCCTCTCGTGGCAACCGCGACCGCGGCTAAGAAGGGAGACGCATCATGAAGGTTATTCTTCTCGATGAGATCAAGGGCAAGGGCGGCGAGGGTGACGTCGTAGAGGTCGCTCAGGGTTACGCTGAGAACTTCCTGTTCCCCAAGAAGCTCGCTGTTGCCGCCACCAAGGGCAACCTCAAGCAGCTTGACGAGCGTCGCAACAACATCGCCAAGCGCGAGGCCGTCCGTCTGGCTACCGCCAACGAGACCAAGGCTGCCTTCGAGGGCAAGACGGTCACCGTTGACGTCAAGGTCGGCGACGAGGGCATCCTCTTTGGCTCCGTTACCGCCGCTATGATCGCTGACGCCATCAAGGCTCAGCTCGGTATGGACATCGACCGCAAGCGCGTCGAGCTCGGTAAGCCCATCAAGGTTGCCGGTGCCCACACCGTTGCCATCTCGCTGTACCGCGAGATCAAGGCCGAGGTTGTCGTTCTCGTCGGCGTTACCGCCGAGGAGCTCGCTGCCGAGGCTGAGGTCGAGGAGGCCGCTGAGGTCGCCGAGGCCGAGACCGCCGAGGTCGAGACTGAGGCTGCTGCCGAGTAGCATTTGCTGCAACGCAACAATCTTGTTCTAAGAAGGGCGCTCTGGGAAACCAGGGCGCTCTTTTGTTTTTTGCGCTGAGCGAGTGTCATGGTGAACGTTGCGTTGAAGTCCTATATGCAGGACCGTTCATCCGTTTGGTTCGGTGATGATTGGCGGCGCGCGGCGCGTTTTGGGACCGTGGCTGATACTATGGATGCTCGCAAGCGATATGAATGAGGATGCTCATGGCATATGACGATAGGGAGACCGGGCTGACGGTTGAGGACCGCGGCTCAAAGTTGGGTCTTCCCCAAAACCAAGATGCAGAGGCCAATGTACTGGCCGCTATGCTGCTATCGCCCGAGGTGGTCGAAGAGGCCCAGGTCGAGCTGCAGCCCGATGACTTCTACCGGCCCATTCATAAGACCATCTATACCGCGATGGTCGATATGTACAACAGCCGCATTCCCATCGACTCCATCTCGCTGATCGATTACCTGCGAAGCATCAACAAGCTCGATGCCGTGGGCGGCGAAGCGTACATTTTGGAGTTGATGGGTCAGACTCTGTCGCTCGTCAACTGGCAGCACCATGCCGCCATCGTTCGCCGCGATTCGATGCTGCGCGAGCTGATCGGCGCCACCAACGAGATCAACGCGCTGGCATATAACGCCCCCACCGACACCAAAGAGGTCGTGGAGCTAGCCGAGAGCAAGCTGCTCAAGGTCACGGCACGCGAGGTCAAGTCGAGCTATAAGACGCTGACCGAGTTTATGGTCGAGGCCTATAACGAGGCCGAGGAAGTGTGCCAGGCCGGTGGCCAGGCTGCGGGCGTGCCCACGGGCTTCCCGTCGCTCGACCGCATGCTCATGGGTTTTCGCGAGGGCCAGCTCATTATCATCGGCGCCCGTCCTGCCGTGGGTAAGACGTCGTTCGCTCTGAATCTGGCGCTCAACGCTGCCGCTGCTGGTTATACCGTCGGCTTCTTCTCGCTGGAGATGTCGGGCAAGGAAATTGCCCAGCGTCTGATTTGCGCCTACGCCATGATCTCGATCAGTGACTTCCGCATGGGCCGCATCAGCCCCGAGCAGTGGGCCAATATCAACGAGGCCACGCAGACCTTGTCCAAGCTCGATATTCTGATTGACGATACGCCCGGCACCACAGTGACCGAGATTCGCGCCAAGAGCCGCCGCATGCTCCATAACAAGGAGAAGGCAATCATCATCCTGGACTACCTGCAGCTGGTGAGTCCTCCGCCGGGCCGTCGTTCCGAGAGCCGTACCGTCGAGGTTTCGGAGATGTCGCGTGGTTTGAAGATCATGGCCAAGGAGCTCAAGATCCCGCTCATCGCGCTGTCGCAGCTCTCACGTCAGGTCGAATCCCGTACCGGCAAGCGCCCGCAGCTTTCCGACCTTCGTGAATCGGGCTCCATCGAGCAGGACGCCGATATCGTTATGTTCTTGGACCGTTCCGCCGACGAGGCCGAGGCCTCGCGCGACGATCGACCCGACGAGGGCGTTACGCGTATCGTCGTGGCCAAGAACCGTTCGGGCCCGATCGGCGACGTCGACCTGATGTTCCTGCCGGCATCCACCAAGTTCTATGAGCTTGATGGGGCGCATGCCGAGGAGTAGGACAGGCGCCCGTTGCACGGGTATACTGGGAATGTTTTGTGCTTCTGCGTGCCGGCGTGGTGCGTAGACAGTCCATGAATGTAAGGAGTAAACATGCCGTCAACCGTTTTGGTCGGTGCCCAGTGGGGCGATGAGGGCAAGGGTAAGATTTGCGATCTGGTCGCCGGCGACTTCGATGCCGTCGTGCGCTACTCGGGCGGCAACAACGCCGGTCACACCATCGTCGTCAACGGCAAGAAGTACGGCCTGCACCAGGTGCCCTCCGGCATCATGTATTCCGACCACGTGTCGGTGATCGGTAACGGCTGCGTCGTCAACCCCAAGGTTGTCCTTGAGGAGATCGACATGTTCGAGGCCGACGGCATCACCACCAAGAACCTCAAGATTAGCGGAAACGCGCATGTCATCATGCCGTACCACATTGATCTGGATGGCGCCTTTGAGCAGAAGCTCGGCAAGAAGAACATCGGTACCACCAAGCGCGGTATCGGTCCGTGCTATCAGGACAAGATGGCCCGCATTGGTCTGCGCATGCAGGACTTGCTGGACGAGACGCTGTTCCGCGACAAGCTGGAGACCGCTCTCGCCCGCGTGAACCCCGAGCTCGAGCTCATCTACAATCTGCCCACCTACACCGTGGACCAGATTTGCGACGAGTACCTGCCGATGGCCGAGCGCCTGCGTCCCTACATCACCGAGACGAGTCTGCTGCTCAACAACATGATTGACGAGGGCAAGGACCTGCTGTTTGAGGGCGCCCAGGCGACGCTGCTCGACATCGACCACGGTACCTATCCGTACGTGACGTCTTCCAACTGCACCGCCGGCGGCGCCATCACCGGCTCCGGCGTCGGTATGAAGAACGTCGACCGCGTACTGGGCGTCATGAAGGCCTATATCACCCGCGTCGGTTCGGGCCCCATGCCCACCGAGCTTTCCTATGAGTCCGAGGCCGGTCACACGCTGACCGAGGAGGGCTACGAGTACGGCGTGACCACCGGTCGCCGTCGTCGCTGCGGCTGGTTCGACGGCCCCATCGCCAACTACGCCTCGCGCGTCAACGGCCTCACCGATATCGCCATGACCAAGCTCGACGTGCTTTCGGCTTTCGACACCATCAAGGTGTGCGTGGCCTACGACGTCGATGGTGAGCGCTATACCAGCGTGCCCGAGCATCAGGTTCGCTTTGAGCACGCCAAGCCCATCTACGAGGAGCTTCCTGGCTGGAAGTGCGATATCACCGGCTGCCGCAGCTTTGAGGAGCTGCCGCAGGAGGCTCAGGACTACGTGGCGTTTATCGAGGATCTGGCACACACCCGCGTGACGTTCATTGGCGTTGGCGCTGGTCGCGAGCAGATCATCAACCGATTCTGGAAGTAATCGGGACTATTTGGTTATTGCGATATACCCCTTTGCAGCCCGGACGGGCGGCCGAGGGGTATATTTGCTTGCAAAGGGCTCGCGCGGAGCGGGCCGTTCATCCATAGAGGAGGCACCCTTGAAGGCGGACACTCAAACCATCGACATCCTGTTGTTGGGCAGCGGCGGCCGTGAGCATGCTTTGGCAGCTAAGCTCGCAGCATCACCGCGCGCCGGCAAGCTCTACATCGCGCCGGGTAACGGCGGCACCGCGAGCTGCGGCGAGAACGTTGTTCTCGACGACTGCGATCCTGCGGCCGTGGCGGCGTTTGCGCAGAGCCACGGATGCGGACTCGTGGTAATTGGCCCCGAGGCTCCGCTCGTGGCGGGCGTGGCCGACGCCGTGCGCGCGGCGGGTATTCCCTGCTTTGGCCCGGGTGCCGAGGGCGCCCAGATGGAGGGCTCCAAGCTGTTCTCCAAGCAGCTCATGGAGCGTGCGGGCATTCCGACGGCGGCCTATGGTTCGTTTACCGACGAGGCTTCGGCTCTCGCCTACGTGCGCGAGCAGGGCGCCCCGCTGGTCGTGAAGGCCGACGGCCTTGCCGCGGGCAAGGGCGTTATCGTGGCGACTGAGCTCGAGCAGGCCGAAGAGGCCGTGCGCGAGTGTTTTGGCGGCACCTTTGGCGATGCCGGCAATACCGTGGTCATCGAGGAGATGCTGACCGGCCCCGAGTGCTCGCTGCTGGCCTTTACCGACGGCAAGACCGTGCGCCCCATGGCCACTTCGCAGGACCACAAGCGTGCGCTCGAGGGCGACAAGGGTCCCAACACCGGTGGCATGGGCGTTTACAGCCCGGTACCCATCGTGACCGACGAGGAGCACGCCACCATGGTGAAAGTCATGGAGCAGACCGTGGCCGAGCTCGCTGCCGAGGGCATCGACTACCGCGGCTGCCTGTATGGCGGCTTTATGCTCACCCCCGCCGGCCCCAAGGTGCTGGAGTTCAACGCCCGCTTTGGCGACCCCGAGACGCAGGTCGTGCTGCCGCGCCTCAAGAACGACCTGGTCGAGGTTATGCTCGCCTGCGCCAACTGCGAGCTTGATCAGATTGAGCTCGACTGGCGTGACGAGTGGGCCGTGGCTGTTGTTCTGACGAGCGCGGGCTATCCCGGCAGCTACGAGAAGGGCAAAGTCATCACCGGCATCGCCGACGCCGAGGCCATGGAGAACGTGACCGTGTACCATGCCGGCACCGCCGTGGTGGACGGCCGGCTCGTGACCAACGGCGGCCGTGTGCTTGCCGTGACCGCGCTGGGCGATACGTTTGAGAACGCCCGCAACCTTGCCTACGAGGCCTGCGAGAAGATTGATTTTGAGGGCAAGACCCTGCGTCACGACATCGGCCTGCGCGCGCTGCGCGGCCGCGATGCCTGGGATGCCTAAAATCCGAGAGGAATGAGACGGATGGACGAGAAGAACGAAGAGCTCGTGGACGCGCAGATCGTCGAAGAGGACAGCCGCGTGTATGGGCACGCCGAGGGCGAGCCTGGTGGCGAGGTCGCTGACGAGCCGGCGCTGGTACTGGGCGATGACGACCCGCACGATGCCGAGCTGCACGAGAAGATTCTTTCGGAGGAGTGCGCCTGGAAGGGCAAGATCCTCGATGTCCACCGTCTTGAGGTTGAGCTGCCCAACGGTCGCCGCAGCGCCCGCGATATCGTTCGCCATCCGGGTGCGGCGGCTGTTGTGGCACTGACCGAGAGCGGCAAGATCGTACTGGTGCGTCAGTACCGCACCGCCATCGACCGCGTGACGGTCGAGATTCCCGCCGGCAAGCTCGATCCAGGCGAGGACCCGCTCGATTGCGCCAAGCGCGAACTGCATGAGGAGACGGGCTTTAGGGCCGGTCGCATTCGCTTTTTGACGTCGATTGTCACGTCCTGTGGCTTCTGTGACGAGATCATTCACATCTACCTGGCCACCAAGCTCGAGTTCGATGCACCCAACCCCGATGATGACGAGTTTGTCAACGTGGACCTCGTGCCGCTGCACGAGCTGATCGACGCCGTGCTCGACGGCAAGATCGAAGACGCCAAGACCGTCGTAGGCGCCTTGGCCTGCGATAGCATCGCGCACCGCCTTGGGGGCACGGAGTTTTAACGAGTGGGGATAGCCCTGGGACAAGTACTACTGATTGCTTTGTTCCAGGGCCTTACGTTGCTGATATTTCTTTGAGGATCGCATGCTGAAGAGGTTTCTTTCGTATTACGAGCCCCAGATGGGGCTTTTTGTTGCTGATACTGTTTGTGCTCTGGTGCTTGCCGCCATTGACCTGGCGTTTCCCATTATCCTGCGCAATTTGACCGGTGGGCTGTTTACTCAGGGTCAGGCTGCCATTATGCAGGCGCTCGGCATGATCGCGGTGGGCTTGGTGCTGATGTATGCCGTCCGCTGCGCCTGCCGCTACTTTGTGAGCTATTGGGGTCACGTGATGGGTGCGCGCATGGAGTCCAAAATGCGCGAGGACCTGTTCGACCAGTATGAGCGCTTTAGCTTTGCGTACTTCGACCGCAACAGTTCGGGCGACATGATGAGCCGCGTGGTCAACGATCTGTTCGATATCTGCGAGGCGGCGCATCACGTGCCCGAGTGGATCATCATCTGCGGCATCGAGATTATCGGCTCGTTTGTGATTCTGTTTACCATCGCGCCGGTGCTGGCACTTGCCATGGCTGTGGTGACGGCGGCGTTTGCGGTCATCATGTTTTGGCAGAACATGCGTATGCGCGAGGTCTTTAGCGACAACCGCAAAAAGATCAGTGGCATCAATGCGCAGCTGCAGGATTCGCTGGCGGGCATGCGCGTAGTCAAGAGCTTTGCCAACGAGGAGACCGAGCGTGCCAAGTTCCGCGCCTCCAACAATCGCTATCTTTCGTCCAAGGAGAACATGTATCACGCCATGGGCGTCTATACCGCGACGTATGGCCTGCTCTCTGGTGTGCTCTATGTGATCGTGGTGCTGCTGGGCGGCTGGCTGGTCGCCCAGGGACAGCTGCAGGCGGTCGATATGGCGACCTTTGCACTCTATATTTCGCTGTTCTGCACGCCGCTCGAGACACTCGTCAATTCGGCCGAAACGTATCAGAAGGCTATCGCCGGCTTTAAGCGTATGGACGAGGTGCTTTCGACCGCGCCGGATATCCAGGACAAGCCGGGCGCTACGGATCTGCAGGTGACTGCCGGCGCCGTGGAGTATCACGACGTGTGCTTTAACTACGAGGATGTTGAGCTGGGCGAGGGCGATGCCGACGAGCGTCCCGTTATCGACCATATGGACCTGTCCATCAAGCCCGGGCAGACCATCGCTTTGGTTGGCCCTTCGGGCGGTGGCAAGTCCACGACCTGTTCGCTGCTGCCGCGCTTTTATGACGTGGCTGCCGGATCCATTAGCATCGACGGCCAGGACGTGCGTGATGTGACGCAGCAGAGCCTGCGTCGCGCCATCGGCCTGGTGCAGCAGGATGTCTACCTGTTTGACGGTACGATTGGCGAGAACATCGCCTACGGCAAGCCGGGCGCTACGGCAGAAGAGATCGCCGAGGCCGCCCGTCGCGCCAACATCGATGCCTTTATCGAGTCGCTTCCGCAGGGCTACGACACCGTGGTGGGCGAGCGCGGCAGCCGTCTTTCGGGCGGACAGAAGCAGCGCGTTGCCATCGCGCGCGTGTTTCTCAAGAACCCCAAGATCCTGATTTTGGACGAGGCGACGAGTGCTTTGGATAACGAGAGCGAGGAGGCGGTGCAGGAGTCACTCGAAGAGCTGGCACGCGGCCGCACCACGATTATCATCGCCCACCGTCTTTCGACCATTAAGCATGCCGATGAGATTGCGACCGTTGAGCATGGTCGCGTTGTGGAGCGTGGCACGCACGAGGAGCTTCTCGCCCGTGGCGGCACCTATGCCCGTTACTATCGAATGCAGTTCGAAGGTGCGCGTGCGCACGAGCTCGACTGATTGATATGACAGGAAGATCATGGCTGATAAGAACCCTTTGACTCCGGAAGAAGTGACGGAGTTATTCTCCGAAATCGATGCATCCGGCGTCTTGGATCCTACGCTTGCCAAAAAGCGTACCGAGCGCATGCGCGAGAAAGAGGCCGCCGTCAAGCGCGGTGACAAAGCGGCGCTAGCGCAGCTGCGCAGCGAGGACCGCGCGAGCCAGGCAAAACATATCGACCCGCTGTCCGAGGACGATCCTTCGGGCTCGCAGGTGAGCCATACCATTACGAAGACCGCGATGGCCGTGGTCATCGGTATTTTGGTGCTGATCGTGGGCATGCAGATTGGCTACGGCGTGATGCGTCGTCTGAACACCGCCAACCTGTCCGAGAGCGTTTCGGTCGATACCGTTTCGACCGCGCTGAAGGGCGGCCTTGAGTGGGGCAATGGCTTTACGCAGTTCCCGCTCGATTTTACCGTCGATGAAGCCGATGAACGCACGGGCACGGTCGAGGTGACGGTGTTGGACACATCGTCTGCCAACGAGCTCGAGCTGCTGTCCAACGGGCAGATTCAGGCCGCGGCGCTTGCGACCAACGCGTTGCTCAACGATAAGATCGACCGCGTGGTGTATAACGTTCACGCCTATATCGACGAGAATAGCAACATTCAGCACGATTCCTTCTTTGGCATGTTCCCCGCGCGCGGCCACCAGAGCGCCATTTTGACGTTCGTGTGGACCAAGAGCTCATCCAACGCCACGAGTATCGACTGGAAGATGCGCATCGTGAGTATGGATGACACCATCGCCGAGCGCATTCAGAAGCAGGTGAACTCGGTGTCGTCGTTGATTGAGGACCCGGTGGTGAGCCAGACCAAGATTGACGAGGAAAAGGCCGAGCGCGATCTGGAGCATCGTCTGCATGGCCGCGAGATTTTCCGCGGCGGCAAGCCCGATCGCACACCGTCCAAACTGCTGGAGCAGGATAAGAAAAAGTAAGACGTCATCATCCCGCGTGAGCCACAAGCCCCGCGGGATGATTTTTAATCCTCGTCCTAGAAAAATCATTATGCATAGAAAGTCATAATTATCATTTCGTAAACATTTCGATGAAATTAACGCCATGAGGCATGCTTACGGTTACAATACCGCGAGGCCTAACTACACACCTTTAAGCCGGTCCTGTGAGACCGGGAAGGAGAACTATGGCGAACAACCATACCGCGGGCGCTGCCGCCCGCACCTTCGCGCCCAGCGAGCTTTGCCAGCGTATGCTGGCCAAAACCAGCAAGGGCACCTGTGGTCCCTGCATCCTGTATCTTAAGGATGGGACCATTTTTTATGGACGTGCATGCGGCGCCGAGGGCTCCGCGACCGGCGAAGTCTGCTTCAACACCTCGCTCGAGGGCTACTTTGAGGTCATGACCGACCCGAGTTATGCCGGCCAAATCGTAACCATGACCTATCCGCAGATCGGCAACTACGGTATCGACGAGACCGACGTCCAGTCGGCCTTCCCCGGCGACGCCGTGCGCCCTGCGAGCGCTCCGGCCATGCGCGGCATGATCGTTCGCGACATGTGCACCACGCCTTCTAACTGGCGCTCGGCCGTCAGCGTGCCGGAGTATCTGCGCGCCCACGGCATCGTCGCTATCGAGGGCGTCGACACTCGCGCCCTGGTGCGCCATCTGCGCGACAATGGTTCCAAGATGGGCATTATCTCGACCGAGATCTTCGATGTCGA
The DNA here is from genome assembly GCA_902465115.1 of uncultured Collinsella sp. Taxonomy (GTDB): domain Bacteria; phylum Actinomycetota; class Coriobacteriia; order Coriobacteriales; family Coriobacteriaceae; genus Collinsella. The sequence goes on along the minus strand of CABQMC010000006.1, from coordinate 9,692 downwards.
CGAGCTTGCCGAGCGTCTGGCCGCTGCGCCCACGCTGGTAGGCGAGAACCTGGTCAAGACCGTGAGCTGCCCTGAGCCCCACGCCTTTACCGCCGTCGACCTTCCTGCCACGCATGACTTTGCACTTGCGGCTGCCGCTCCTGCCCGTCACAAGGTGGTCGCCTACGACTGCGGTGTGAAACGCGGTATTCTGGAGGGGCTGGTCCGCGCCGGCTGCGACCTTACCGTCGTGCCGTGGGATACGCCCGCCCTGCAGGTGCTCGACATGAATCCCGACGGTGTCTTTTTGTCCAATGGCCCCGGCGACCCCGACGCCGTGGTGGAGACCTACGAGCAGGTGCAGCAGCTGATCGGCAAGGTGCCGGTCTTTGGTATTTGTCTTGGTCACCAGATGATCAGCCTGGCCTGCGGCGCCCAGATGGAAAAGCTCAAGTTCGGTCACCGCGGTGGCAACCAGCCGGTCATGAACCTGGTGAGCCGCCGCGTGGAGATCACCGCGCAAAACCACGGCTTTGGCCTGCTGTTCCCCAGTCTGGGCAAGCTTGTCCCCGAGCTTTCCGGCGGCGAGACCGAGCATGCGGCCGATGGAGATCTGCGCGTCTGGGTGCGCCGCGGAATCGCGCCGGTCGTGATGAACGAGCGCTTTGGTCGCATTCGCCTGACGCATGTGAACCTCAACGACGGCACCGCCGAGGGCATCCAGCTGCTCGACGCCCCGTGCTTCTCGGTCCAGTACCACCCCGAGGCTTCGCCTGGCCCCACCGATGCCCACTATCTCTTTACCGCCTTTACGCGACTCATGGACGGCGAGGAGAACTACCTGGACATCGACACCGCGAAGGACCGCCTTGCCGGCTGGAACTTTGCTGAGTCCGAGACCGCTGAGACCGAGGAGAACTAACATGCCGAAACGTACTGACATCAAGCGTATCCTCGTTATCGGTTCGGGCCCCATTGTCATTGGCCAGGCCTGTGAGTTCGACTACTCCGGCGCCCAGGCCTGCAAGGTGCTCAAGGAGGATGGTTTTGAGGTTATCCTGGTCAACTCTAACCCGGCGACCATCATGACCGACCCGGGTCTTGCCGACCGCACCTATGTCGAGCCTATCACTGCCGAATTTATCGAGCGCGTGATCAAGAAGGAGCACCCGGACGCGCTGCTGCCCACGCTGGGCGGCCAGACCGGTCTGAACGCCGCCGTCGAGCTGGCGAAAGACGGCACGCTCGACAAGTACGGCGTCGAGATGATCGGCTGCGACCTAGCCGCCATCGAGCGCGGCGAGGACCGCAAGCTCTTTAACGAGGCCATGGCCGAGATTGGCCTGGAGGTCGCGCGCTCGGGCTATGCCTACAGCGTGGCCGACGCCGAGGCCATCGCCGAGCGCGTGGGATATCCCTGCGTACTGCGCCCGAGCTTTACCCTGGGCGGTGCCGGCGGCGGCATCGCTCACACCCACGAGGAGCTCGTCTCCATCGTGAGCCAGGGCCTGGAGCTCTCGCCCGCCCACGAGGTGCTGGTCGAGGAGTCCATCGAGGGTTGGAAAGAGTACGAGATGGAGGTCATGCGTGACCACGCCGGCAACGGCATCATCGTGTGCTCCATCGAGAACCTCGACCCCATGGGCGTGCATACCGGCGACTCCATCACCGTGGCGCCGGCGCAAACCCTCTCCGACCTGGAGTATCAGCGCATGCGCGTGGCCTCGCTCGCCATTCTGGAGAAGATCGGCGTCGAGACCGGTGGCTCCAACGTGCAGTTTGCCGTGAACCCCAGCACCGGTCGCTTGATCGTCATCGAGATGAACCCGCGCGTGAGCCGCTCGTCCGCACTGGCCTCCAAGGCAACGGGTTTCCCCATCGCCAAGGCCGCCGCGCGCCTGGCTGTGGGCTACACGCTCGACGAAATCGTCAACGACATTACCAAGGCAACGCCCGCCTGCTTTGAGCCCACGATTGACTACTGTGTGGTCAAGGTGCCGCGCTTTGCCTTCGAGAAGTTCAAGGGCACCGACCCCACGCTCACCGCGCGCATGAAGGCAGTGGGCGAGATTATGGCGATTGGCCGCACCTTTGAGGAGGCCTTCGGCAAAGCCATGCGCTCGCTGGAGGACGGTCACCGGGGTATCTGCGCCGGTGGCAAGGAGGGTGCCGATAAGCTGAGCGACGACGAGCTCGCTCAAGCCGTGGCCACGCCGACCGAGCACCGCATCTTCTTTGTGGTCGAGGCCCTGCGCCGTGGCTGGGACATCGCTCGCATCCATGCCACCTGCGGCATCGACCCGTGGTACCTCAACCGCATCAACGACATGGTGCAGGTCCAGGAGAGCGTCCGCGGCCTGCGTGTGGAGGATATCGACGCCGACGCGATGCGCTTGCTCAAGCAGTACGGCACGAGCGACGCCGAGGTCGCCGCGCTGACCGGCTCGGACGAGCGCTTTGTGCGCGCCTATCGCAAGGGCCTTGGCGTGGTTCCCAGCATGAAGACGGTCGATACCTGCGCTGCGGAGTTCTCGAGCGCCACGGAGTACCACTACAAGACGTACGAGAACATCTACCGCACAAGTCCGGATGCCAAGAAGTGCGTGGCTCCCGACGAGACCACGCCGGCGGACAAGCCCAAGGCGATGATCCTGGGCGCCGGCCCCAACCGTATTGGCCAGGGTATCGAGTTCGACTACTGCTGTGTGCATGCGAGCTATGCGCTGGCGGCCCGCGGCTTTGAGACCATCATGGTCAACTGCAATCCCGAGACCGTTTCGACCGACTACGACACGTCCGACCGCCTTTACTTTGAGCCGCTTACCTACGAGGACGTCATGGACGTTATCGATGTTGAGCGCCCCGACGGCGTCGTGGTGACGCTTGGCGGCCAGACCCCGCTTAAGCTGGCGCGCATGCTCGAGGAGAGTGGCGTCAACATCATGGGCACCAAGCCCGATGCCATCGACTTTGCCGAGGACCGCGAGCGTTTTGCCGCCCTGCTCGACAAGCTGGGCATTATGTACCCGCCGGCGGGCCAGGCAACCTCGTTTGAGGAGGCCGAGGCCGTGGCCGCGCACATCGGCTACCCGCTGCTGGTGCGTCCGAGCTACGTGCTGGGCGGCCGCGGCATGATGATCGCCTACGATGCCGAGCATCTGCGCGATTACATGGCCGAGGCCGCGCGCATTAGCCCCGACTACCCGGTGTATCTGGACCGCTTCCTGGAGGGTGCGATCGAGTCCGATGTCGACGCCCTGTGCGATGGCGAAGAGGTCTACATCGGCGGCATTCTGGAGCATATCGAGGAGGCCGGTATTCACTCCGGCGACTCTGCGACCTGCATCCCGCCGTTCAGCTTTAGCGAGAGCCTGCAGGCAAAGCTTCGCGAGACCACGCGCCGCATCGCGATGGCGCTGGGCGTACGCGGCCTGGTCAACGTGCAGTACGCCATCAAGGGCGAGACCGTTTACGTGATCGAGGCCAACCCGCGTGCCAGCCGCACCGTGCCGTTTATCTCCAAGGCCACCGGCGTGCCGCTGGCCAAGTGTGCGGCGCGTATCATGGCGGGCGATTCCATCGCCATCCTGGGCCTGCCGAGCGACGAGCGTCAGCTCGATTGGTTCTGCATGAAGGAAGCCGTTATGCCCTGGGGTCGTTTCCCCGGTGCCGACGTTATCCTGGGGCCCGAGATGAAGTCGACGGGCGAGGTCATGGGTATCGCCAAGAGCTATCCCGAGGCATATGCCAAGACGCAGCTGGCGATTGACTACAAGCTGCCCGACCCGAGCGCCGGCAAGGTGTTCATCAGCGTGTGCGACCGTGACAAGCGCCACATCCTTTCGGTCGCGCGTATCCTGCGCTACCTGGGCTTTGACATCTGCTCCACCGAGGGCACGGCGCGCGTGCTGCGCGGCGGCAACGTGACCTGCGAGGTCGTGGAGAAGATCAGCGGCCCGCACGACGGCGAGCGTCCCAACATCGGTGACCTGATCGCCGATGGCAAGATTGCGGTAATCATCAACACGCCGTACGGCCCGGGTTCGCGTGGCGACGGCTATCTGTTGCGTACCGAGGCGGTGCGCCGCGGCGTGACCTGCGTGACGGCGATGTCTGCCGCCAACACGTACGTGAGTGCCATCGAGGCCGTGCGCGAAGACCAGCAGGGTCACGGCAGCGCCAACGACATGGGCATGGACGTCATCGCCCTGCAGGACCTGCCGCAGTACACGGTGTAGTTGACCTGGCCGGCCGGGCCGGGTTTCCCCCTTTCGCTCCGGCTGCAAGCAGAGTCGCTCAGGAGGAAACTCGGCCCCTCTTGCCCCGACGCACTGTGTCTAGACGGATTGCACCTCCTGTTTTTAGAGATAAATACCATTTAGCGGTGATATTCAACCGTTCAAGATATTATGTAATGGCATATTACGTCATATGACGTAATATGCCATTAGCAGTCAAGGATGACTGTCTGTGTTCAAGTCGAGAAAGGGGCAAAATGATTAAACTGTGTCGCGTCGATAGCCGGTTAGTGCATGGGCAGACCGTGTTCTCTTGGTATCCAACGCTTGAAGCAAACGCTATTCTTGTGGTTTCAGATGAGTACGCCGCAAGCAAAGAGCGAATTCAAGCGCTGCGAATTGCAAAACCCGCTGATGCCAAATTGGTTGTCAAAAGTGTAGAAGATTCCATCGTGGCCCTTAACGGAAGCGCGGTGGATAAATACGAGCTAATTGTTGTTGCGGGAAATGTACATGACGCCTGTGAAGTTGCGCGTGCGTGTCCAAAAATAACGTCTGTGAATTTAGGCGGCGCTCGACCGTTGGGGGATAGCGTAAAGGAGCTTGGCCCTGCTGTGCGCCTTTCCCAATCCGATATTAATGAAATTAAGAAAGCCATGGCTGATGGAATCGAATTCGAGGTAAGGCAGGTTGCTAGCGAGAAAAAACGCATCGTAACAAGTTTTGATTTGTAGGAAGAGGGAGAAATATGCTGCTTCAAGCTTTTCTGGTTGGTCTTGCCGCTGCGATAGGTCAATCGGATTATTTACTCGGTACTGCGATGGTCGAGCGGCCGATTGTCCTCGGAGCGATTGTCGGTATTTTTTTGGGTGATATTCCGACTGGCGTTATTGTTGGTTTCCAGCTCGAACTCGCGTTCATGGGGGTCTGGCAGGTTGGTGCTGCCGTGCCGCCCAACGTAATTGTTGGTTCAGTTTTGGGAACAGCCTTTGCGATTACTATGGGTGCGGGTCCCGAGACCGCTCTGACTATTGCTATGCCCACTGCGGTGCTTGCCGGCATGTTTGACAGTCTTATGTATAGCGTTGTTACGCCTCCTATGGCTGTCTGGGCTGATCGTGGCGCCGAAAAAGACGACCCCAAAACGATTGCAGCCGCTATGTGGACCAATGGAATTCTCTACATCATTGCGCTTGGCTTGATTTGCGGCGTGGCTTTTTACGTTGGAAATGATGCTGTTCAGGCACTGATTGACGCCATTCCTGATTGGCTTACGAATGGGCTTACGATCGCAACGGGTATTCTGCCCGCGCTTGGATTTGCGCAGCTTATGTCAATCCTGTCCACCAAGGAGCTGAGCTTCCTATTCTTTGGAGGCTTCTTGCTGAGTGCCTATCTAAACATTCCGACGATCGGTATCGTGGCGTTTTCGCTGATCCTGATTGGGATTCTCAATATGGCTCACATTTTTATGCCTGCCAGTGCGGCGGTCGCTAAGGAGGTTGACGATGACAACGAATTCTAATGATGTTCTTGAGCTCTCGCCGGAGTCAAATAAATCGACCGATAAGAGAATAACCAAGAAAGACTTAAAGGCGTTATTTTGGCGTAGCTTTCCACTCAACATCATGTGGAGCTTTGACCGACAAATGAACGTTGGTTTCTGCTACGACATGATTCCGGTAATCAAGCGGTTATACGATAAGCCCGAAGACCGGATCGAGGCATATAAGCGTCATCTTGAGTTCTACAATATTCAAGTTACGTTTAATCCTCTGGTCGCCGGCATTGTGGCCTCCATGGAGGAGGAGAACGCCAACAATCAGGACTTTGACACCGCCTCAATTAACGCCATGAAAGCATCGCTTATGGCTCCGCTTTCCGGTATTGGAGATTCACTGATTGCCAGTACGCTTCGCATGATTGCGACGGGCGTTGTGACAGGACTTTGCCTTTCGGGCAGTCTGCTCGGCCCAATCCTGTTCCTGCTTCTTTATAATGTCCCAACGATCCTGATCCGCTGGTTTGGGCTTCAGTATGGTTATTCGCTTGGCAGTGGCATGATTTCGAAGCTGAACGATTCTGATGTAATGCACAAAGTTACGTCCGGCCTGGCGATTGTGGGACTAATGGTAGTTGGTGGAATGGTGGCGACCACCGTTGCAGTTACCACTCCGCTCGCTCTTAACTTCGGCGACACCGCGTTTAAGTTGCAGGAAACGCTCGATGGGATATTCCCGGCTCTTTTGCCGCTCTGCGCGTTCGGGATCATGTGTCTTTGCAATAAGAAACAGGTCAAAATTATTTGGCAGATTGTGGGCATTCTCGCTGCGGGTATTGTGCTCGGCGTCCTGGGGATTTTGGGCTAGAGAAGGCGTCCATCTTTTGAGATGCTGAACTCGAAGGACGATGCGTCTGCTCGCCAAACGGTTTTTGAATAGTGGAGCGGCATTTCATCGCAGGCATATGTGACGTGCTCGACAACGCTCACGGGGGCTCCAACGATATAACCGAGAAGGTTTGCTTCTTGGAGCCCCGCTATTCCTGCGGTGATTTTGAGCTTCTCAATACCGGTTGCGATGCTGTAATGGTTGGCGATCAGGTCGAAAAGACTGGCATTGTCTGTGAGAAGCTCCAGTAGTCCGGGCAGAGTGCCCTGCGTTGCATAAACGGTGTCGATGGCGCAGGGGGCATTTTCGATATAAACCAAGCGCGCAACTCGTTGCACTACGGTTCCGTTGTCAATTTTGAGCTCCCGTGCAATGTGGGCATCAGCCTTGATCAAGCCTGTTTCCAAGATGGACTTGGTTGTTTTATCGCCGTATTGGGGGTCGGAGCTCAAATTGAAAATGGTGCTTGTTCCTCGTTTCAGGGTGAGCTTCGATGGGTTTACGAATGTTCCCTTGCCTCGCAGGCGGTAGAGCAAGTTTTGGTCAATGAGATTCTGTACGGCGCGTCTTACGGTGATCCTGCTTACTTTGTATTGCTTGCAAAGCTCGGTTTCGGTGGGAATCTGACTGCCGCCGGGGAGTTCGCCAGAAACTATTTTCTTGAGGATATCGTTTTCAACGGTCTGATAGAGAAGCTCTGGCTGAGTGAGCTCGTCTTTTGCTGCAGGCATGGTGGACCCCTTGGTCTTCAGTTTCTTTAGTACATAGGTATACGACAACTGAGGACATCATAAGCCGTTATCTCAAAAGTTATGGAAATATCGATTTGGCGTTATCGCCGAGAGGGGATTTAAGATGGGCAGACAATACGACGAGGCGTTGATTGGCGCCATCTCCGGTCGCTCGTTTATAACCGAGAAGAGGGGGCTCGAGGTTCAAATTCGTCCGGTTCCTGATGATGAAAGAGAGCATGTGCTTGACCCACGAATTCTCGAGGTATCTCGCAAGAAGATGCGGAATGTTAGCATGTCTCCGAGCTGGACGAGCCTTATTGGAATGCGCCATCGCCCGGATAAGCCGACATACCGCCTACTCGATGGTGAGGTTCAGCGCGATGAGATCCTCATGGAGGCGGCCGATCGCTATATAGATTTATTCGTCTGGACGCCACCAAATCATAAGAAGGCAAGTCCAGCGCTTGTTTACCTGCATGGCGGCGCGTTTATGGCGGGGAATGTTCTGCAATTTGAACATCAGCTCGAGTTCATCGCCGAAAAGTCTGGTGCAGTGGTGGTTTATCCAGAATACCGCTTGGCGCCGGAGACGGCATTTCCCGGGCAGATCGAGGATTGCGTTCTTGCTCTTGATTATGTGTGCGAGCATGCCGGGGATCTCGGAATCAATCCTCATAAAATAATGGTCGCCGGCGACTCCGCAGGAGGAAGCCTTACTAATGCGTGTGTTCAGCTCAGGGGTGCTGGAGCTGTAGCCCATGCCTTCGAAATCTATCCTGAAGTCGACCTTGCGGGCGAACAGGGCGAGGGATATGAGGATTTTCCTGCGATAGCCGATCAAGAGGACGTTGCGCGTTTTCGCATCGACCATCTTCGCGATTCGGACGGCCCGATGGTCGAACTTTGTGCACACGGAAAAATGTCTCCTCATGACCCGTTGATTTCTGCGCTAATGCTTGAGGACTGCACTGATTTCCCCCCGGTGACTATCGTGACATCCGAATACGATCCGCTTCGTATCCCCGATGAAAAATGGGCTACAAAATTACGGTCTTCAGGAATCGATGTCGAGGTCATCGAATATGCCGGATGTGACCATGGTTTCTTCGATCATTTTGGCGTGTACCCGCAATCGGAAGACGTGTGTTTGTTGATGGCTGAGAAGCTTAAAGAAATGGCTGCACAATAACGTCTCTCGGCGATAAGGGACTGAAGTCGCCTGTGTTTCTGCATTCGTGGTTCTCAGTCTGATTAAAAATGAGGCTTGCTCCTTGCCCGAGTGGGTGGGGAGCAGTTTGTTTTTTGTAGCGATGCGAGGCGAGTGCCGCGCACTTTAGATCGCCATTTTGCTTCGCTGTATACCACTTGACGTAATAAAAGAGGCAAGGGCGGTGCGAGGGCCAACAGTCATTCTAAGCTCGGATTCGTATTCTAAAAAGGTTGTTTCGGTTGCGCGGTACAATATAGCAAAAAAGAATGATAAAATGAATTCGAAAAAGAATTCATTTTTAGGAGGTATGTATGCCTGCTTTGCAGATGCTCGACAACCTTGTTCCAATTAGCGATTTCAGCCACGGTAAGGGCTCGGCTGCATTTTCGAAGGTTGGGGACGACAATCCTGTTGTGGTTCTCAAACACAACAAGCCAGCGTTTGTGATTGTTACACCCGATGAATATAGGGAAGCGAAGCAAGCGGAGGAGGACCTCACCTTGTTAACGTTGGCGCTTAAGAGAATGGCTGTGGCAAGTGACGATGCGCTTGTTTCCCTGTCTGATGTTATGGAAGAGCTGGGTGTGAGCCAGGACGAACTCGATCAGATGGATGAGGTCGAGTTTGAATGAGTGGGTACGAAGTCGCTTTCTACCCGGATGCTCTCAAGGATATTAAGCGTCTGGACGGCTCCCAACGAAAGATCGTCCTTAAGGCTATAGAAAAAATCAGAACGAACCCATTGCCGCAGAACGAAGGTGGATTCGGCAAGCCTCTTGGAAACAAGGCAGGTACGGATTTGACTGGCTTTATGAAGATCAAGCTCAGGGGAAGTGGCATTCGAATCGTGTACCGCCTCATCAGAATTAAAGAAAAGATGGCCATCGTAGTGGTAGGCGCTCGCGAAGACATGGAAGTCTACCGAACTGCTCAGAGACGAGAACTCGATTTCGAGAAATGGGCGGAAGAGAATATCTAGCTTTAACGATGAACGACGAGTGAGCGTTGGTGGGGCCCTGACGAATTAGATTCGTCAGGGTTTTTCGCTGAACCAATTGCCTTCAGCCTCCGTTGACCTTTCCTTCCAATTCATCAGCCAACGTACGTCATAGCAATCCCCGGTAGGTCCCCGGGTGCCCCG